>JACQXX010000162.1 GCA_016208495.1 Acidobacteriota bacterium
AGGAAAACCGGCTCCACCGCCACGAAAAGGTGACTGTGGTCCATGGTATGTTGAAAAACAGGGAAATGAGGAAGTCGTCGTCAACGCGTGTGGAGGGGTGCTGACTGGGACATTTTCTGCCGGAGGAACAGCTTCAGCCGCCGCCAATGCACTCAATGAAAAGGATGATGAGAAATTTAATCAAGCAATATATTCGATGAGCTATCATTCGATTTGTGAAGATATCACTGGTGAAGACTGTCCTTTTGTTCTTCCTGGGTTTGGAGACAATGACTGGGTTGGAATTGGTGAGTATGGAAGCGACGGAACCGACGGATACATTGTTTACGAAGATATTCCAGGCGGTTCACCAACCCGGAACCTCAAAATTAAGGTTGGAGCATTTGAACCAAGATTTCCAATGTACCGGGAATGGAGCAGTATGCTGACCCGCAAGCGCGGACAGTGAAAGTTAACACCTAGCTTTTGGTTCTTGGTTCTTCGAAGGAATTTTTTCCTAAGAGCTAAGCACCAAGTACCAAGAATTAAACACCAAGCACCCAACAGGGTAAGTCAATCTGACTTACCCTGATCACGTTTTTTCAATCCCACCACATCAAAAGCTGCTATAGCTATCCTAAAGTGAGCCTGTTTTATGTTGTCATCTCATTTTCAACACCTTCTAAAATTCGGTCTCTGTTTTCTCATTCTTATCGGCTTATTCTCTGGTGGAACCAAAATGGAGATAGCTGCCAACCAGGTACCTCAGGATGATCCCAATCCTCATCAATGGAATTCAATGGAAGACTTGTTGCAGCAGGCTGAATTATCTGGGTTGAATGAAGCTGAAATTGACCAGCTTGGGTTTGCTACATTCTGTCAATACCATCAGCTTTGGGGAAGCTTTCCAGCACGTCGGGAAGTTGTTAGAAACAAAGTACAAGAGTTTCATCACACATTAAACAACCATTCCATCTTACAACAACCTGCCACAGGCACAATTGCTCCCTTCCTCTCAGAAACAGAGTACAACGCTTTCCCAGAAATTGAGGTAACTAATACCGAGGACATTGGACCTGGAAGTTTACGTGAGGCAATAGCCAAAGCCGAAACCATGAATGGCAGTCGGATTGTGTTTAAGCTCAGACCTGATGTAGGCAACTACAACCCTCAAACCGGTGTCTGGACCATTGAAATGAGATCAATTCTCTATGTCCGAGCCAGTCGAACGCTAATTGATGGTTTTTCACAAGCCAGATTTGGAGGAGAAACGAACCCTAATGGTCCTGAAATCATGATCTTGAGTGGAACAACTACTAAAGGCTCTCTCTCAACTGATCAGGGTAGCCTGTTTATCAGTTCAATCTGGTATTTGTTTAGTACCTCACAAACTTGGGTCCGCGGATTCAACTTTAATTCGCCAAGAGAACAAGCCAGACAAGCACTTGGAGCCATAGGAATTGGTCACACAAGTGGTACTGGAAATGGGTATGCTTCGGGAAACAAGATTACAGACTGTTGGATTGGATTAAACTCTGATGGAGAATCCGTATTCAGTGAATGGGGAGATTGGGCAATTACTTTTGATCAGGGAACAAGAAACAACTTGATCGAAAACAATCTGATAACCTACTTGAGTTTTCCAATCTATTTTTTTGGCACGAATAATCCTAGCACCGCAATTGGAAATACTATTCGAGGAAACTATATTGGAACCAATAAATCGGGCACAAAACGACTTCAAAACTTTCGATCTTTTACTGGTGTTTCTGGTGGGACTGCCCCAACCGCCATCACCTTTCGGAATGGTTCGCGAGAGAATATTTTTGAGGACAACATCATTGCCGGTTCCCAGAGTGGCGGGATTGGATCATTCAACCATTTCGACCAGGATGCGTCAGGTGGGAACATCATCCGGCGGAATCGGGTTGGAGTTGGGGTCAATGGTGAAAATATCGCCCCGGTTGTGCCTCCTGACAATGTCCCAACCTTGAATCAGGACAACGGCGCGTTTGCCATCGGCATTTCCGGTGCTCAAAACGACATCATTGAAGACAACATCGTCGGCAATTTCAAACTCGGCGGGATCAAAGTCCAGAACTGGGCTGGGACCACCACCACTCAAACCACCCGTGTCGCCAATAACCGCATTTTCAACACCAATTTTGGCGTTCAAATCGTTGGGACTCGTTTCAGAACTGAAGTTGTCGGCAACCAACTAGAAAACTGCCGAAGCGGTGTCACCGTGAGCGAAGTTCCCTTTGATGTTCAAATCGGCTACCACGGGAATCTTCGGAAACGAACCTACGAAACCCGCAATGTCAATATTCAGCAAAATACCTTCACCACTGTCTCCAACCCATTGATTGCGCTGGTTGAAGACGCCAAAACCGTTAGTGACGGGTTATGGCAGCCTAATACTGCCACTTCACGCCAACCACGCGAAACCAACGAACTCCTCCCCACGCCGCGCCTGACGTCGGCCATCAGGCAAACGGATGGGACGATTTTGATTGAAGGCAGCGCGGTCGAACCTGGGATGCTTGAAGTTTACAGCCAGGGGATGCCACTTGCTCAGCTCCCGATTGCCGCGGGCCAGACCAGCCGGTTTACCCTGAGCCTTCCCGCTTCGGTCGGAAATGGGAAAACCACGCTCGCGGCGGCACTTATCTCCGGAGCAACCAGTGAAACTTCTGAAGTCTCGTCAGCCATTCCAATCACGAATGTGCCTCCGCCGGACGATCAGGTAGTGCCGACCGTAACGGTAACCTCTCCAGCCACCGGGCTGGTGGTTGAATCCCGTCCCAATGCCCAGGTTGCCGTTATCTGGCAATCTTCTGACAATGTTGGAGTGACTGGCCACTGGATCAAACTCAACGCGACTCGCAACGGCACTCCGTTTGAAGAAACTCTCGCGGCTGGTCTGCCCGGAACGGCCACCAGCTTCACACTCCGCCGAAAACGATGTCTATTCCCAGGCTCAGCTCACCATTTCGGCGACGGATGCCGCCTGCAATGTCGGCAATGGCCAATCCGGCACTTTTTCGGTGGTTGCTCCGCCGCCGCCAGATTCAGTCAAGCCCACGGTTTCCCAAGTCACCCTCTCCAAAGCCAAAGTCAAACGCAAGAAAGACCCGAACGTGACCATTTCCTGGCGCTCAACCGATAACACTGCCGTGGTGAGCCACGATGTGCTCTATGCCACGGATGGAACGACGTTCTCAACCACGGTTGTGACCGGACTGGCTGGCACTCAACAACAATTCGCCTGGACTGTTCCTGCTTCGTTTCCAAAAACCAAAGTCGCCCGGGTCAAAATCATCGCCCGTGACGCGGCAACCAACTCTGGGGAAGCTGTCAGCAATTCCTTTGTCGTCAAGTAAATCGGTTGCGGTCAAAATTGGGCGAGAGTATCGTGTGCGAAGTGCTCAATGAGATAATTGTTATTTGTGGAGAAAGCAAAATGACTCACGAAGAAATGGAACGAACCATGGAGTTCATTCTCAATCAGCAAGCCAGGTTCAGCGTGGATATTGATTTGCTGAAGGAATCGCAGGCCAGAATGTCAGCAGATATTGCGAGCCTGATTGAACTGTCACGACGGGGAATGGAAACGGCAGATGCCGATAGAAGGCTCATGCGTGAGATGGTTCAGGATTTGAAAGATGTTATTTATCGAGTTGAATCAAAAGCTGACGAAGCATTGAGAAGAGCCAGGAACAAAGAGGTGGGTGAATAATCTGGTTATGAAATTTCTGGAAAAGAAACCCCAAGAAGATAACAAAGTGACAGATGACAGGGTGACAAGGTGACAGGATGATTTTTTCACCCCCTCTTCCCTTGTCATCATCCTTTCGAAAACCCTGAACTATCATCAGCTTGCCGGGTTTGTCCCAGATGCTCTTCCAACATTTCAAGACTGACTTCTTCCCACAATACCCGGTACAGTTGCAGCGGCTCGTCTTTGCCTTTGACTTTGACCGGATCAATTTTTTCAAGCGGAATCAATGGGTCGTTGAGTTTGAGGCGGGTGCTTTCTGAAATCATGATTTCGTGACTTTGAGCGACGCCGCAAATGCGACTGGTAACGTTGGTCGTGTCGCCGATAGTGGCATACTGAATATAGTCTTTGGAGCCGATATTGCCGGCAGCAACCTTGCCCGTGTTGAGCCCAATGTGGATTTGAATCTCCATCCCGCGTGGGGTTCCCCATTCGGCATTAAACCGCTTCACGGCATACTGCATTTCAATCGCTGCCCGAACAGCGCGTGAGGGATCATCCGGATGTTGAAATGGCGCTCCCCAAATCGCCATCAACGCATCGCCAATGTATTTTTCAAGCGTGCCGTCATAGCGGAAGACAATTTCGGCCATGTGTGGGAAATAGGCATTGAGCAAGTCAACAATTTCACGCGGTTCCATGCGAGCTGACATCTCGGTAAAGCTACTGATGTCAGAAAATAAGGCGGTGATCTCGGTTTCAATCGCTCCTAAAATCAAGTGCTGGGCATGCGCAATTTCCTGCACAACCTTGGGTGGGAAAAACCGCATAAAGTTGTTGCGCAGCACGGCTTCGGATTCAATCCGTTTGTACAATTTGGAATTATCAATCGCAATTGCCGCCTGGGTAGCAAACCCGGTCAGAAACTCAAGCTCTTCTTCGGTGTATAAATTTGAGGTAGACAGATTGTCTACGTAAAGCACCCCGGTTACTTTATCGCGGGGCTTGAGCGGCACACAAATCAACGACCGGATTGACTGCTGCACAATCGAATGGGCTTTTTCAAAGCGTGGATCAAGTCGGGCATCTGATGACAGCACGCCGACGCCATGTTCGAGTACATAATTGAGGATAAACCGACTGTAAAACTGGGTGGTCTCACGCGCAGTGACTTTGATCGCTTTGAGTTCGAGGTCGCCCGTATCATCGTCCACTAGCAACAGGGCGGCCCGGTCCACATCCATAATTTGAAACAGCAGATCAAGGATTTTATTCAGGAGTCGGTCAATATCTTCAGGCGAAGAAAGCAGTTCGCTGACTTTGAGCAGAATTTGCAGTTTGTCGCGGGCCCGGTCCTCACTGACCTCAGTTCGAATTTTCAAAGCGCCGGCCTGAATTTTAGCGGTTTCCTCAAACAGCAGGTCTTTCATGATGATCCGGGTGGCATCAGGCGACATCTGCTTCACGATGTTGTGGTCCTGCTGTGCAAAATTCATCAACCCTTGCACAAATATCAGCGCGGCATCTCCACATCGGATTTGATCTCTGTCATGCAACTCACACTGCTGGATTTTTGACCCGTTGACAAACGTGCCGTTGCGGCTCTGCAAGTCCATAATCGCCGCGTGGTCACCAATCAGGTCAATGCGGGCATGCTGGCGCGATAAACTCGGATGGAGTACCACAATATCATTCTCACGTGCACGCCCAAGAAAGTTGTTTCCTTCCTTGATAGTAAAGATTTTATTGTCTGCCGCACCGGGGTTGAGAATCAAATAAGGCATTGTGAGGTCCTGGAAAAGCAAACGAGCGAAGTCGTGAAGTCGCGAAGTAGCAAACAAGAGCGAGTAGCGAGTAGCGAGTAGTCAGAAAAGCTTTTTGGGTGAAGACAGTTAAATCTTTTGCTCTGAAATACCCAGGGATTCAACCGTAAATTCAAGCAGTCTTGGTTGGCTCCTCGCCACTTGCTATTCGCTTTCTGGCTGAACGGGCAGGAATCAGGCACAGGAAATCGGGAAATGCCTGGATACACTGTGTCTGAATCGAAGTCAACCTGATTTGAATGGCACCTCAACCAGAACTGGTCAGGGAAAGAAAAATGAATTCCCTTGCACCACTTCAAACAGTCTGGATATAGTATTTGTGTTCAAGCAGATAGAAAAGCTCCAAAAACCACAGTTATTTATTCTTTCCACCTCATCAAAATCACGCTCAACGTCGGCTGTCAAAATCGGGCACCCGAGAGACAATCGCAAACGACTCTCAATCTGCATTCTTTTATTTTGACCCAAAAAGGAGGAAACACCTCAAATTTCCAGCCCTGTGTGGAAATCGGGTGTTGAAAACCACATGAATCGAAAGTTGATGCTCTCAAAAGACGCGTTACTGTGGGAAGCTGGCGACCCGGCCCGCAATATTGCCGTGTTGGACCAGGGAAAACTTGGAGTTCGCGGGGAAAAAGGGCTTATTGGGTTGATCGCCCCCAAAATGATTTTGGGAGAAACCGCCATCCTGACCCTTGAAGGCCAGTCTCCGCGCCGAACAGCAACCGTGTATGCCCTCGAAGACAACACCATCGTGACTGAGTATTCCGCCACGCTGGTCAAACAGCTTTTTGATTCGGGCGATCCAACCATCACCCCGATGATTTTCAACACTCTGATTGGCCAGATGGGCAAACACTGCATCCTGATTGTTTCCGCTAACAAAAGCTACCCGGTGATTCAAGCCGCGATGGGAGATTTACTCAAAGGCATTGCACAATCAGCCAAGCAGCTTGATTCAATCCGAACCTGGGATGCCTTTATGCGGACCTTCCGCTTTATGTGCTCCATGCGTGACAACCTGAGCGAACTCAGCAATAGCTATCTGGCTGGGAGTTCAAGCCAGAGTGAAATGGTTGATCGAGCCTCGACCATGATCAAAGAAATGCTCACGGAAAAAGAACAAACCCTGGTGCCACAGATTGAAGATTTTCTCAAAGCCGAACGCCAGCGGGATGACTGGCTCGAACGATAATGCGGGGCCAGAACCAGGGCTGAAGACTCGCAAGCTCGGGGCTGAAGAATTCGGGCTAGGAGTTGAGCGGATAATTCTTTCGAACCCGGAACCCGAGTTTTCTTCATTCTTCATTCCCAATTACTCTGTGAAAAACACTCATGGCTTCTGATTTTCCAATCAAAAAAGAATTTATCGCCGATGTTCGATTTGCTCGAGCGCGCGAGCGAATGGTGGTGCTCCTGCGCGAACGCGGCATTTCCAACGAAGCGGTTCTCAAAGCCATGGGAACAATTCCGAGGGAACTGTTTTTAGACCCAGCACTATCAGCCGAAAGTTACGGAGATCATGCATTGCCGATCCTGGCCGGCCAGACCATCTCCCAACCCTACATTGTAGCTCGAATGACCGAGCTTCTGGAGCCATCGCCTGCCAAACGCGTGCTTGAAATCGGCGCCGGGTCAGGCTATCAAACCGCCATTTTGAGCCTGGTGGTTGGAAAAGTCTTTTCCATTGAACGAATTGCAGCCCTTGCTCGACTTGCTCAGTCAAGATTGCAAAAACTTGGAATCTATAATGCCGCGGTGAAATGTTTTGATGGGACGGTCGGATGGAGCCAGTTTGCGCCATATGATGGCATTCTGGTGGCAGCCGCTGGGCCGGAAATCCCCCAACCCCTGATGGATCAACTTGTGGAAGGTGGCCACCTGGTTTTACCAGTCGGAGATGACAACGTTCAGCGGTTGATTCGCGTGACCCGAACCCCAGATGGCTTCCGGCAGGAAGACCACGGCGGCGTCAAATTTGTGCCGCTCATTGGTCGCCATGGCCATCCGGAGTAATGACAAGATGACTGGGTGACAAAGTGACAAGGTGACAAGGTGATTGGGTGACCAGGTGACTGGGTGACAAAGTGACAAGGTGACAAGGTGACAAGGTGACAAGGTGACAAGATGACAAGATGACAAGGTGACAAGGTGACAAGGTGACAAGGTGACTGGGTGACAATAAATCATTCTGTCAGATGTCACCTTGTCATTTTGTCATTTTGTCACCTTGTCATCCTTCACAGGGGTTGTGAGTTCAACTGGAACAGCAACCCGGTCCAGTTCCTTGCTTTTTGCTTCGCTTCCATCCTCTAACACCAGCCGGTTCAATTTCCAGGACTGGTAATCCTTGTTCAGAAACTCAAGAATATAGCGGCCTTCAGCACCCGGCATCAGTTCAACTGGAACCACGCCAATCTGACGAATTTCAGGTGGTGTGTCTTCAGTGGTGCGCTTGACAAGTTGGATTTCAGCCCGGATATTGCGTAATGGCGCGGACGAAATGTTTTTGACCGTTCCGCCGACAACCACGGTGTTGACTTCTTTGACAGCCGTGGGTTTCAACCCCGGTGCAAACTGGTGAAATTCTAGTAATGTCGGAGGCACCGGAGGTGGGGGTGGCGATTCTCGTTTTAACAAGATGGGGATTTTCTGAACCATCGCGGCAACGTTCGCCGGCAGAAGCGTATTGCGAATCGGTGGGTGAAATACCACTAATCCGATTCCCACGAGGCCAACAACCCAAAGAAGAATGTACATTGCCCAGCGGCGTTCTTCTTTAATGTTGCTACGTCCATAAAGCTCCTCAGAATTCAAAAAAGTTGGCGGCCTGACATCAACCGGGGCTCCGTTTCGGCCATTTGCAATGGGGGCCGTCATCGGCAAGGTCGGCGACATGGGTGGAGGCATTGGTGCTGGTAATGTCGGCGACATTCCCGAAGTTACATAGGAGGCTTCGGCTGGTGCGGCGGCCAGGTTCTGGCTGGGAGCGCTGAGTGCCTGAGCAATTGGCGCCGGAAGTGGTGTTGATTGAGGTGCTGTTGGCCGAGGTTGGGAAATTGGCGCGGTTGGCGGTGGCTGTAATGTTTTGCGGGCGTTTGACGGCAACCGTTCGGGAAGGTCCAGAAGCTTGCGCGGTGACGCCGATGGGAGTTTTTCCAATTTGGGCGGCGCCGTTGACGGCAGTGGTGATTCAGGTGGAAAAACAATCGGTCCATGGGACATCAACGGCTGGGTTTCACTTTCAATCTTGAGTCCTTCAGTGGCCCGTGAGGTTGATTTTTCAAGGTTTACAGTTGGTGAGGCCCCGACTTCCTGACCGGCAAGTTTGGCGCGGCGTTCAGCAATTTGCTGGGCGATTTGCTGGGCCAGAAGGCTGTTGGGGGCTCGGGGTTGTACTTCGATGACGTTTTCTTCGGTGGTTTCGACGTCTTCTTCAAGCGATCCAGTGGTGTATCCAGCCGAGAGTGGCTCCGTGAGTGGTGTTGCCATATCCGCCGTGGTGGTTGGGAGATTGTGAAATCCAACCGGGACTGGTGCCGTCGGAACATAGGCCATTGGCTCGGCGGAAGCGGGCATGGTTTCAGCTTCCGAAAGCGATACGGGTTGCGGCGATTGATTCAAAACTGGTTGAATTTTTGGAATCGGAATTTCATCCGTAATCGGCACCAGGTCTTCTGGGGATGGCCCTTCTGAGGTTAATGGAAGCGTGTCTCCAGTTGTGGCTGGGAGCGAAGGACTACTGCGTAAACTCAATGGACTGCCGGCGTGCGTGTCGAGCCCTTCGATTTGATCTACATTGCGAAATGCCCGGCGGAGCGCCACCACCATCAAAACAAAAAAGGTGACAATCACCACTGCCACCAGGCTTCCCCACACCCAACCACTGACCAATGCCAGATTCGTCATAAAATATGCGTTCATGTGCTCCTCAGCACTGGTCTTTGCCCAATCTGATCGAGGCCCAAGGCAGTGCCGCCTTTCTCTTCGAAAAAAACTAAATCTCTATCAAACGATTGTACGAATGGAAGTTACGGCTGCTGTTCGCCCATACGGTCTTTAAATGCCTGGAGGGTATTGCTTTCGATGACACCTCGCGAAGGACATGCAACCCACTTGGCACCCAGGGCGTCATCCTGGTATTCACCTTCGATTTGAGCAAATACAAAAAGTTTGATTCGTTGCGGGTCAACCGGTGCCACTTCGATTTGGAGTGTATAGCGCCCCCGTGTCCAGTTGCGCAGTTGTCCCCCTGGTCGCCGCGAAACAAACTCAAGATTTTCACCAGATGGGCCGCCTTTAGTAAAGATGACCGGCCTGGTATAGAGCATCCCCGTTTGCTCGGTGGTGCGTTTTTCATCCAGCGGGATTTCCATATCCTTGAGGGTCTGTTTGATCAAATCCATCATTTCTTCACGGGATTTGCCAAACGTTTGCGGGTTTTCCAGCAACGGGTCAGCGTCTTTTGGGCGCTTAAACTGGATTTGCCCGCTCCCAGCCAGGCTATTGATCGAACCAAAGCCGATGACACAAACCAACAACAGCACTGCCAAACGGGAAAACTTTGCTTGCATGGGGATAATCTCCAAAAAATTCAAAAGATGAAAATCCAACGAATCCAGAAAGCTACAGGTAAGGTTGACACTCTGGCTTCACCGGAAACCATTTTTCCAGGGAACCAAACAACCAGTTATAGCTTTTCAGATAAATATTTCCTGGGGGCGCGGGCGTCCCGTCCGCACTAAATCTATTGATAACAAACGAGTTGCGGGCGAGACACCCGCGCTCCCAACCAGAAATCTTTTTCTGAAGAACTATAGGATTAAGTGGGATTGTGATTGATAGTTTATTTGAGAACTTTGACTTGGACACATCTTAACTGAATTAAGTTGGAAATGTCTGTGTCTTTCGGCAAATTTGGAGTGCGGCCCACTTGACGCCGCTTTGCTTTTCAATTGGAGTTTCCATCCCACCATGCACCAGTTCACCCTCGATTCCACCTCTCTGAGAATCATTGACAGCCATCTCGACGCCTGTTTCCCAGAATTACGTCAGCCCGGCCAGCAAGCATTGCCCTCGATTGTCGTTTCAGGCGGCTGGTTGGCGTGGTATTTGACCTGGGTTACCAGAGCGGATGGCATCACCTTTGGTCGCTTTATTTTTTTACGGCCTCGGATTTTTCGGCAATCACAGACAACTGAAAGGGTGCTTGAAACCCTGGGACCGCTGGTGGTTCACGAAGCCACCCACGTCTGGCAATACCGCCGGGATGGAATGCTTCCCTTTTTGGTGACCTATGTTGGTGCGTACCTGCGCAACCTGACCCGGTCTGGCCTCTGGTGGGTGCTGAGCGCCCATACCCGTCATCAGGCATATCTGGCGATTCCTTATGAAGTCCAGGCTCGCCATGCCGAAGCCATGTGGCACGTTTTTCATCCATCAGTCTGAAACAGGCGCGAAATTGTGGCAGAGCCGGACACTTTCAGATAGAGTTGGAAGTTCCCTCGCTGATTCCAGGAAACCCACTTCATTTCAGGAGCATGTTATGGCCCACTTGATCGAACGTCCGCGACGCAACCGCCGCACGGATGCCATCCGGCGCATGGTTCGCGAAACGGCGATCACGCCTTCCGATTTTGTCGCCCCACTGTTTGTCATGGACGGTACTGACACCCGCATTCCAATTTCATCCATGCCCGGATGTTATCGCCTGACGATTGATTTGCTGGTTGCTGAGTGCAAGGAACTGGCAGCGCTTGGCATTCCCGGTGTCGCGCTCTTTCCGGCGCTTCCGGATTCCAAAAAAGATAAGCGCGGCACGGAAAGTGTCAATCCGGATGGTTTGTTTGCCCGTTCGATTCAGGCCGTCAAGGAAAGCGTCCCCGATTTGATGATTTTTACTGATGTGGCGCTGGATCCTTATTCTTCAGATGGACACGATGGCATCGTCAATGAGCGGGGTGAAATCGTCAACGACGAAACCCTCGAAGTCCTGGCCCAAATGGCCGTCGCCCAGGCACGCGCCGGAGCGGACTTTGTGGCCCCATCGGATATGATGGATGGTCGCATCGGAGCAATTCGTCAAGCCCTTGATCAAGAAGGATTTATCAATGTCGGCATCATGTCGTATGCCGTCAAGTACGCTTCGGCCTTTTATGGCCCGTTCCGCGATGCGCTGGATTCCGCCCCAAAATTTGGCGACAAGAAAACCTACCAGATGGATCCGGCCAATGCCCGCGAAGCCCTGCGTGAAGTTCGGCTCGACATTGCCGAGGGTGCCGATATGGTTATGGTCAAACCGGCGCTGGCCTATCTCGATGTGATTCGGCTGGTGCGGGGTGCGGTTGATGTCCCGGTGACGGCCTATCAGGTCAGCGGCGAATACGCCATGGTCAAAGCGGCGGATGAGCGGGGCTGGATTGACGGCCAACGCTGCATGCTGGAAATCCTGACGGCCATTAAACGCGCTGGGGCTGACGTCATCTTTACTTACTTTTCGAAAGAAGCCGCCCAACTCTTGAATTAAGAGTGATTAGTGGTTAGTGATTAGTTCTTAGTTCTTGGTTCTTGGTTCTTCTTCGAAAGTATTGATTTCTAACCACTAACCACTAACCACTAACCACTTTCTTCATTCTTCATTTCTTTATTCTTATGTTGAGTGATTTACCAGAACGACTCCCACGGATTGCGGCCTCGGACTACCTGAATTCGGCGCTATTGATTTACAGTTTTCTCCACGGCGAACAGCAGGACAAATGCCGGTTGTTCCCAGACGCGGCACCGGCACGGTGTGCTGAAATGCTGCGGACTGGTCGGGTCGAGGCGGCCCTCATCCCAGCGATTGAATATCAGCGGATTCCAGGGTTGCGAGTGATTCCGGAGGTTACTGTTTCTTCAAAACAACAGGTTCGAAGCGTCGTGCTCGCATCGCAGGTGCCAGTCTCGGAAGTGCGGAGCGTGGCGCTCGATACCTCCTCACGAACATCGGTTTCGCTTATTCGGATTCTGTTTCGTGAGTTTTATGGACACCAGCCTCAATACTCATCCGCCGCGCCGAACTTGGGCGAGATGCTGAGTCAAAATGATGCAGCGGTACTTATTGGCGACCCGGCCATGACGTTTGATCGGACAGGGCTGTATGTCTATGACCTGGCTCAGGAATGGCGCACGTTTACCGGCTTGCCGTTTGTATTCGCCGTGTGGGCGGTTGAAACATCAGCCGTGGAGAAAGTCTGTTCTGCCGTTGACTTTGCCGCCGCTCGTGACGAAGGACTCCGCCACAAGGCTGAACTCGCCGCTAAATATAGCCAGATGTTGAATTTACCGGAAAGCGACCTGGTGGATTACCTGACCAACAATATTTGCTACACCCTGGATGAGGAAAACCTGGCCGGATTGCGCCGCTATTATGAACTTGCCGCCAAATACGAACTGATCGAAACGGCCCAGCCGATTCGGTGGGCCTGATTTCAATTATGAATTATGAATTATGAGTATAGATAAGGAACATCATAACCCTTCCACCCTGGAAACAATTGCAAGAATGCCCGTGACACCACCGCTTGAAAATGGCGATCATTTGTCGCGTGAGGAATTTGAACGCCGATTTTGGGCCATGCCCGAATTAAAAAAGGCGGAACTCATTCAAGGAGTTGTGTTTATGCCGTCACCAGTCCGGTATGAGAGCCATGGAAAACCCCATTCGGCGGTGATGTTGTGGCTGACCCATTACGAAACATTCACGCCAGGCGTCGGTGTGGGTGACAACACTTCGGTCCGGTTGGACGAAGAAACAGAAGTTCAACCTGATGCCTTGTTGAGAGTTCAAGCCGAGTATGGTGGGAAAAGCAGTGTGAGCGATGATGATTTTGTGGTTGGAGCACCTGAATTGATTTTTGAAGTTGCCGCCAGTAGCGCGTCTTATGATTTACACGAAAAATTCAGACTCTATTGCAACCATGGGGTGCGGGAATACATTGTCTGGAGAGTTCGGGATGGCGTCATTGACTGGTTTCAACGAGTAGACAACCAGTTTCAACGCCTTGAGCCTGATAGTGCGGGAGTTATTGAAAGCCATCTCTTTCCTGGTCTGCGCCTGGCAGTATCAGCTTTCATCCGGCGAGACCTTACCACGGTTTTGACCATATCTCAGGAAGGAATCGGGTCTGATTCCCACCAGGCGTTTGTAAAGCAACTGGAGCGAAATTTGATTTCAATCAAATCCTGAACCATCTCTCTAAAATAAGATCAACTTTTGGAAGCTATTCATTTTAAAATCTTTTCTTCATTCTCTCGTGTTTTACCAATTTAAGCAGCAGGTTTCTTCTGTAACTTATTGAAAATACAGCGGAGTGGGTTTTTTCGATAGTTTCTCAAAACCACGCCTTTGAGGACAAATACAGAAAAAAGAATGATCGAGGCATCCAG
>JACQXX010000163.1 GCA_016208495.1 Acidobacteriota bacterium
AAGATGGACGGGCAACCAATCTTTACATTTCAGTCCAACCGTCAGGCGCCATTTTTGATCCACCTCTGGAAGTTTCGTTTCCAAATCTTGATCGTGAACCAGCCAATGCCAAAGTCCTTTTGATGAGTTTTGACCATGATGCCGGAAGATATGTCCAGGCCGGAACCGGCCACGTTAGTGCCGATGGAAAGACTGTAATCAGTGATCCTGACAATGGTATCCGGGTTGGTGCCTGGCACGGTTTTCCACCAGTCGCCCCTTCACCTGAAACTAACGGGACAGGCGGGGATGGAGATTCCCCAAGTAATTGCGATGCCTGGTTTTGCAGTAGCCCGGCAATCCCGTTAGGTGGTGGTATCTACCGCGCCAGTGTTCCCTCTCGTCTCTCAGTTTGCGGTTTTGAAGCCAAATGCTCTTGTCCAACTTGCGATGACTGCCCAGCTCAAAAGAAATTTGTTCCGAAACAAGCAACGACAGATACTTGCCAAGTCGAGATTCATTGGTTTAGAAGTGGTGATCAAGCAACAACTATCGGCTGTTCTGAAAATAAAAGTCCGGTAACCTTTGAGGTTCTATTAGGGCAACAGGTTAAGTTGAAAGGTGTTTCTAAACCTGGCTCACCACGGCAATCAAACTGGTCAATAGGTGGTGGTGAGATAATAAAAGATTTCTCAAGTTCAGAGTCCAAATCCGAAATAACCAGGCTTCCAGTGTCCGAGATTCAAAGTGACCAAGTTATCTTTTGCTTTGTTGAACCGAAAATTTACACCATACAATACACTGCCCTTGTAAATAATAAGGCATATACAGCAATAGCAAAATTTGAAGTCATTGTGCCTGGAATAGACATAGATAAAGATGTTAGTACAAGGTTTGGTAATTTTTTCGTTTATAGCGATTCAACCGGAGTACTTCGTGGGGGGCTTGGAAAATCTGGAGGAACACCTCAAGAATCTGGAATACAGTTCAAATTAAACTCGCCCTCAAACTACGAGATTCAATGGGTTCAACTTGTATTAACAGGAGATAGAGATTTTTGCTTAAATGATGAGCCGTATTTTTTGTTTGCTGAAGGCTTAGATTGTAATCAAATTTCTTGCTATCCCTACTCTGGAAATAAGGAAACAAACGACTCACCAAATATGGCGTTACCCGCTGGTGCGATTAAAGCAAGAGCGTCGGATTCATTTAAAATGTATTTGATGTACAAGCCAGATAAGAATTCTACCTGGGTTACGCTGGCAGTGATTGAATGGAACTGGGCATGTAATTTTCAATTTGTAAGTAATCATTGGGTGCCAGTTATATCGTCTCAAAAGAAGATGGTAACAAGCAAGACAAGTAGTCATGAATTTCCTAAATGGAATAAAAACGTGCGAGGCATGAGTACATTTACCAAACAACCGAAGTTTAGTTGTCCTTGGTAACCAATTACGGGTTTAGATCAATTGTATTAAGAGTAACAGATTTAAACAACATGAGGGTGATTTGTATGAAGAACTTGAGCTACTTAATAATATTCAGTTTAGTTGTGATATTAATGCTACTCTGGCTTTCAGTTCAAGAAAAGAAAAGTTCAGGTTTAACAAACAATTCCCAGAGCCGCCAAGAGGAAAAGAGTACTTTGACTGTTGAAAATAATACCCAGGATGAACTGTACCCTATAATAGAATGGGGGAGTCCAGTTGAAGGATTTCAGCTATCAATTGCTTCATCAAAATCTGAATATTCAAATGGGGAAACTATTAAAGTACGATTCTCGTTGAAAAATGTCACACAAAGAACTTTTTATTTGGGGCTAAGCCACAGTGTAGAAGAGTCTTACCCCTTGTTTATTTATCGGGATAGTAATGAGAAAATCGGATTAACTTTGAGAGGTGAAGAATTCATGAAGTTTTCTCGAATTTATGGCGGATCAATGGGAATATACCTAAAACCTAACGAAATATGCACAACCAGGTCAATTATAATTAACGAACTTTATGACTTGAAGATGCCAGGGATTTATTTTATATCAACAGAAACAGCCGTACCAAGGCTAAGTAAAAAGGGTAGCTCTATTGTAAAATCAGGAACAATTAAAATTGTTATTAGGAATAAATAGGTCATTGTTGTAACTAAAGCATTGCTGAGGGCTAAGTCTTTTAGTCAAACGTAAACCCATACAGCCCCTGAAAAAAAGAGAAGTGGTAAATACCAATGGTTCAACAAAATCATCGAAATTTATTTCAGTGGAAAACAATCGGACTTTGTTTGATTGTAATTCTTGTTCTTATTCCAATGGTTGCGGTTTTATCCCAAAATACACCTCAACCTACTATTTCGGGAAAAACCGCCACCGTCGCCCTCATCCCCTTTGGCTCAGTCAATGCCGGGCCATTCATCTTCAGCGTAGACTCCGACCATGACGGGATGCCCGATGATGCCGAACTCCAAAATGGCACCAATCCCAATAACCCACTTGACGCTGATGCCGACCCGGATGGCGATGGTCTGACCAATGGCGATGAAGTGACACTTGGGACAAACCCGAACAGTGCTGATTCCGATGGCGATGGGATTGATGACGGGACGGAAGTCCAGCTTGGCTACGACCCGAAAGACCCGGCGAGCTTCCCTTCGGACAATGGGCCAACTGTGGTTGCCATTGAAGTGACTCCACGTTCGATTGGGTTGAGTCGGTCGGCGATTCTTCCTCCGGACCCGGTTCAAATTACGGTCACGGGAACCCTCAGCACTGGCGAAACAGTTGACCTGACCAGCAACCCGGCGACCAGTTTTCAAGCCTTAAATCCAGCCGTGGCAACGGTTGACAGCTTCGGCAAAATTGTTGCCGTGAGCCCCGGTTCGACCACCATTCGGGTTCGCAATGCCAACCTGTCATCGGACATTCTGGTGGCGGTGTCGCAGGCGACATCGGGAATTGAGAAGGCACTCCGCTTGCCGGGATTTGCCAATAACGTAGACGTCAAAGACCGCTTCGCGTATGTCGCCTGTGGACTGGCGGGACTTCAGGTCGTGGATGCCCGTGACCCACAAACAGCACGTATCGTCGGTTCGGTCGAACTCCCAGGCAATGCGAATGATGTCCGGGTGGCGGGGAACTTCGCCTATGTCGCGTGTGGTGAAGGCGGCTTGCAGGTGGTGGATATTTCCACGCCGTCGAATCCAATCCTGGCGGGCGGCGCTCAGTTTGGACGGGCGGTGGATGTCGTGGTCAAGGGGAATTTCGCTTTCGTGGCGGCGGGTGAGAACGGCTTGAAAGTGTTTGACCTCAGTTTTGCTCCGTACATTTCTGAAATCGGCAGCTTCCCATTAACCGATCCAACCACTCAGTTTGCCAACGGTGTGGACGTGGATGAAGCCCGCCAACTGGCCTACCTCGCGGTCGCCAACGGCGGAGTGTACATCCTCGATGTGGCAACGCCGGCCAACCCGCAATTGCGAAGCATGGCCGAGGTTGGGTTGCTCAATGGTGATGTTGCGGCATTGGGAACAACCGCTCAGGTCATCGGGTACAGTGCCAACACGACGGGAGGGCCAATCGTTTCCATTGATACCCAGACACCGGAAGCTCCAGCCTATGGCGGCATTACCGACTTTTTCCAGGGCCGGTCCAGTGATGCTGAAGTTCGCAACGACCTGATGTTCACTGCCATCAATGGCGGCCCAACAACCGGCTTTATTCCCGTGTTTCGGCAACTCCCCGGCCAGGTAAAACCAGTCTATTTGGGAGCTTACACCTGCTTCAACCTTGCTGGATTGAATCCCTTCCCCTATGCCACTGGCATTGCGGTGGACAATTCACGAATTTACCTTACGGCGGCGGCTCGAACCACCAGTCAAAATGAACGCACCGGAGATACCGCCCTCCAAATCGTGAAGTATGGTGAAAATGATACCTCGGACATGGCTCCAGTGGTTGAAATCACCAACCCGGTGACCAGCGGTATCGTCGTTGGCAGTGAGCAGCTTCCGATTCGGGTGACGGCCACGGATGATGTGGCCGTGGTCGGCGTCGAAGTCAAAGTCAACGGCGTGGTGGCTGGAAATCTGACTGAGTCGCCCTACGAACTGGCATATCCAGTTCCAGTCGGAGGCCAATCGTTGGAAATTACCGCACGCGCGATAGATGCGGCGGGCAATGTCGGAGAAGCCCTCCCCGTCACGGTCACCATCGAAGCCGACCCGCTGACCTCCGTTGTCGGACAGGTGGTGGATGCGGGTGGAAATCCAATTTCCAACGTGTCGGTGACGCTGGATGGAGAGTCAATTTCAGGAATTACCGAAGGCGATGGCCGGTTCACTCTGCCGAATGTGAGCACCGTGCCGTTTGAACGAACCGTCTCTGTGACGGCGGTAGACAGTCTCCTCAACCGGCGCGGGCGTTCGGCTGCCGTGACGATGGTTCGCGGAGGCGTGACGGATGTTGGAATGATTCGACTGGCTGGCGTGCGTTCAGCCCTGCTGCCTTCGGGCCTGTCGGCACTCGGCGTTTCCACCTTGAATCAGGATGGACATTCAGATTTGTTCGTTGGATTTTCAGACCAGCCCAGCGAAATCAGGCTTGCGGATGGAAACGGCGAATTCCTTCCAGATTCGGCCTTTGCCTTGCCGTTTGAAACCGTGACGGCTGGAATTGTCGGCCCCAATCTCTTCGATAATTTGCTGGTTCAGCTTCCGGGCCAAAGCGGTCAGGGGACGGTGGTCCAGCTTGATCCAGCTTCGGGCGTGACGGGGACCACCACGTTTGCCACCGGACTGACCGGTGAGTGCGAGCAAATGGCACGTGGGTTGGACTTCCCAGGGTTTTCAGGCTCACAAAAACAGGTGCTCGCTTTTCTGCACACGACCGGAGGTACGCAACTGACCATCCGGGTTGAAACGGCCAGCGGGAATTTCGGCGATCCAATCCAGGTGCCGATTGCGGCGGGAATTCCGCTCCGAAGCCTGCATCTGCTTGATGTCACCCAGGATAACCTGGCTGACCTGGTTGCCGTGGCGGACATTTCGGAACTCGATACCCGGTTGATTGTGATTCCGCGCACCTCACCCACCACTTTTGGTTCACCGATTGAGACGCCGCTGGCCGTTCGAACCGCCGTGCCGACGCTCGGAACGGAAGACGTGGTGCTGGCGAACTTCGGCGGAAGTCAGGGGTTAGACGTGGCCGTGATGGGAGACGACCGGGTGCGGGTGTACGCCAATGATGGGACGGGGCGATACCAGATCCAGCGGGAAATTCCGTTGCCGGAAGGAATGACCCCGCTCTGTTTAGGCCGAAGTGAAACCAGAGGAATCGAAATTCTGACTGTTTTCCTGCAACCAGCCAATAGCCCAACCGAACGGGTGGTGTGGTTTGGAGACGGTGACGCGTTCCGGTTTGAATCGCCCGCCGGAAATGACGAATCCCGACTGAGAATCGGCAGTTTTGCCGGTGAACGGGACTTTGACCTGGTGATCGTCGAAGGCCGAAAGCTCACCACGCTGGTGGATGTTTTGAAAAACGATACACCTGAGCAGTAATGCCAGTTTGTAGTCAGTAGATCGTAGTCAGTAGTTCACTAACTTCAATTGATTGAATTACTTGACTGTTTTCTAAGACGATCACTTCATTCCAAAATGGTATAATACCATTTTGGAATGAACCTATCGCATTACGGGAAAGCTAAATCATTGGGAGAATTGTATTTCCTGAACCCTGAACCCGATACCCTGAACCCCAAATGGTATAAGACCAATTCTGGTTCAGGGGCAGAAGCACCAGATAAGGAAAATAGCCTGTGGTTTGCGATTATTTTACGGCTGGTTCACGGTTGGTTCACGGTAAATTGGAATGGATAGGTAACCAGCGGAAATCCATTCACAACCAGTTGAATGGTGTTCATACCGGGTATGAGACTCAATTGTGCTGGAGTTCCCTTCAAAATGAGTTTTGTTTCAGTTCGACGTTTGATTCGCGAACTCACATCCACCTGATTGATTTTGACCACCAGTGAGTCTTTATCCAACCCGTCACCAGTGAGCGTCAATTTATTTTCTTTAATCGTAAGGGACGAAATTTGTGGCTGCGGATCACTCAGTTTCTTTCCAATGGGACCAATTCCTGGCTTGCCTGGTCTTCCAACGCCTTTGACCACTCGCACAAACCCGTTGAAGTACAATTGATACAGGTTCCCCTGCTGGTCAAAAACAATACTCAGAAGGTCTCCGAGTGTTTCTTTCAGACTTATTACCACCGGGTCACGAGGCAAGGTGGTAATGATTCCAGTCCGGGCATCCACCCGACGAACGGTCCGCTCAGATGGTGAACACAGATAGAGATTGCCATCGGCATCAATGGCCAGGTCAGTAATCCACCCCGCCCCGGTTTCGGTTGCCGGCACGCCATCAGTCATGATTTCGGTTGACCGGTTCCCAGCCACATGAGTCATGGTTTTGGTCTGAGCATCAATTCGGCGGATCTGGCTGGTTGAATACAAATTGCTGATCACAAAGATATTTCCCCCGCCATCAGCCGCAAGTTCCTGGCAGTACCCACCCAGTTCATGGGTGCGGGCAAGCGTGGTTAGAATCCCAGTCCGGGAATCCACCTGGCGGATACGGTAACTTTCCCCAATGATCAGGTTAGAGGTGGGATCAGTGGTAATGCCTGTGGGAAACACCGGCGTCTGCAGCGCATACGTTCCTTCTTCCTCGGCCACAACAGACCCGTTTCCAGCTACCGTGGAAATGATGTTGGTTTGACGATCCACCAGACGAACTCGAGGGCCAATTTGTAAAGCCGGGTTTCCTAAATCAGAAATCAGCAAATTGTCATTTGGAAGAAAATGCAAATCGTTTACCTGGGCCAGATTGGCCTCTTCAGATGGGCCGCCATCCCCATCAAACCCAGGGGTTCCAGTTCCAGCAACCTGAGCAATCCGGCCAGTTTCGGGGGTAACTTGGAGAACTCCCGATGAAACGCCGAGGTAGACTTTTCCATCAGAATCCACATTCAAGGCCCGGACACTCGGAATCCGGGTATTGAAGGACAGCAGTTCCTCCAGATTTAGCTCGCGAGGATGTTCAGCGCCGGCAATGAGGGTGAGGCGCTGGGACTGGGCATCAAATCGCCAAATCCCAGCCTTGGATCCAATGTAAATGTTATCGTTGCCATCCAGTTGAATTCCAATCACTTCTGGCGGGCCACCCGCCTCCAGAAACTCAGGCGTGAGAAGGGTCGAAAGAATGCCGGTTTGCAAATCCACGCTTCGGACTCCACGATTGGGATACTCTCCAATGACCAGATTCCCTCTTTTATCCAGGGCGATACTTTTTGGAGTCATCCGGGCATTGGTGGCCGGCCCCCCATCGCCGCTATATCCCAAATATCCATTTCCAGCCACCGTGGTAATAACGCCGGATGCGGCATCAATGCGACGCACCCGGTAGTTTCCAACATCGGCAATAAACAGATTTCCGGCCTGGTCCAGGGTAAACAGCTTAGTTTTTATTACTCCGTTAAAATTGAACGTAGCCTGGGTGGCCGGCCCCCCATCACCACTTGACCCCTTTTGGCCTGTTCCAGCCACGAGTTGAATAATCTGGCTGTCAGGATTCAGGGAAAAGATCTGATTCAAGTCTTCAAAATAAAGCCGGTTGTTCTGGTCAATGGTCAACCCCTGGGCTTTGACCAGTAAGAATTTATCGGCGGGTGTCCCGTCCGTGCGGGATCGCCCTCCGCCAACCACGGTGGTAATAATTCCAGTGAGCGCGTCAACTCGGCGAATCCGCCGTCCGTTGTTATCAGAAATAAAAAGATTTCCAGCCCGATCCAAAACTACGTCATGGGCATCCACCAGCCTTGCCGCCCTGGCCGGGCCGCCGTCTTTAATACTCCCAGCGATATCCCCGCCAACAATCGTGGTTACAATCCGGGTGTCGGCATCAATTCGGCGGATCCGTATACCATCAGCGGTGTAAATATTGCCGAGGGTATCAACGGTAAAGAGCGAAGTTTCCAAAGAAACCGACGGATCAGTGGCCCTGGCGCCATCACCATTGTATGCCGCACCACCGACAATGAAACTGGCTTCTCCAGTCACCATTTCGTCAAGTCGTTTGGGAATAATCGTCAATTTGGCCTGGGAAATTTCCCCACGGTTTTGAACACTCAAGGCTCGTTCACCGGGTAAGAATTGAGGTGGGACTCGAAACCGAATTTCAGTGGCTGACACGACGTTCACGTCAGAAATCGGTGTATTTCCAAGCGTGACAATGCTTTCCGGAGCAAAATTTTCACCGGTGATCGTAATTTCAGTTCCGCCGTCAATACGGGCAGTATCCTGGCTTAATGACAAAATCCGAGGCGCTCCAACTGCCACCACTTTCAGCGATTCTTCTTCAAGTGCGTCTTGATCAAGGACAAAACTCCCAATCTGATTGACCGAAACGCTCACGGGTTTCATAAAGGTGACCCCCGGCTGGGCCAGTTCAATCACTTCCGGCAATTTGCCCAGGGGACGCAAAACCACATACACCCCGGATTGATCAACCACATTCAGGTTGCCCACGGTGTCAAAGCTCAGGCTGCTCGGTTGACGAAATACGATTTCATCACGGGGGTTATCCATCTGGCGTAAGGATTGAATCGCGACGCCACGCGTACTCGACGCAACCCCAATCGTGGTCACCTGACCAGAGAAACTTCCATCACTCGCTCGGGCGAGTTCGATCAGGCGAATCCGGTTATTTCCTTCATCAGCCACACCCAAAGTACGACCATCACTACTCAGCGTTAACCCAGCCGGGCGGAAAAAGCGGGCATCTGACCCAGGTCCGTCCACTTTTCCCGATTCACCTGGATATCCCGCAACCAGGCGTACCTGTTGGGCCGCCAAATCCAGATAATAAATGGCATGATTGTCGGTATCAGCCAGAAACAAATTGCCTCCGGCTTCGACGGCAACTCCACGTGGGCTCCATAACCGCAAATTCGAAAGGGAAAGAGTACCCGTCTGGTCAAATCGTGGTGTTCCTGGAAGTCCAATTCCAACAATAGTTTGAACCTCATTGGTAAAGGTAATTTTGCGCAGGCTATGGTTGAGTGTATCCGCGATATAAACCCCGCCCGTGGTGCTGTTATCAATGCCAATGGCCGTGGGGCCGGCAAACAGGGATTGAGATCGCAGGCCATCTCGGATACCACGCACATTCTTACTGCCAGCAAAAACCTCAAATGAAGAATTAAGCGCACTGTCAGCCCGCATAATCACATTCTGCAAGGGGTTGCTCAAATAGATCTGGCCTTTGCCATCCAAGCGGGTTTCACCGCGAACTTTTTCCCCTTTCCGTTTCTCAACCCGCACCACGGTGACAAAAACCGAGGCCGCCTGTCCGTTCCTGGTAACCGTGACGGTGGCAAAACCACGCTTTTTTCCTTCAACTTCACCCGTGATGGAATTTACTTCGGCGATATCTGGACTTCCAGAACTCCATCGCAGCCCGGAAAGCTGGTTTCCATCTTCATCGGTCGCGGTCAAAACAATCCGATTTCCTTCATTGACCACTGGTCGCCGCTGGCTGATTTTGAGGATGAGTTGAGTGGAGCGACCCGGCAAAGCCAGAGATTTTTTCAACCGTGAATTCATCCAAACTGATGGCGTTACCAGACACCCAACCAGGATGACTATGGCTGATACCAGCCCGAAAAGTATGATTCTTCGATACATACAGGGTACACTTCGCTTCTTATGAAAATTGAGGATCCAACTGCCGAACGCGTTATCGGTCAAGGAAATGTGGTGCGAACCAGTGTGGGAGAGAGATGAGGAAACAGTACCTCTCAGAATAAAATTCTGATTTGTTCACTTCATAACGCGTAAAAAATGACAATTCATTCTCATGCGATGGGCTTCTTTTTGCGGATGAAGTGCCGAAAATGAAGTGGTCGTTTGAGAGAAAATCAGATTTCGGTGGTGAGGAACGGATGTCGGATACGGCCAGGGTGATCTGATAGATTGGCGTTCAGAAAAAGTTGCACTTTTTTCGATGCCCCCTCACTGTATCGTGCGAATGTTCACCGGTTTTTCACGCGTTATCAGTGAAGGGGGTGTCTCTTCAATGTTGTTACAAAATTGCATTCTTTTCCTCATTTTATGCGGTTTCTTCTTTTGAAAATTGTATCCGTATCCCCAAAAGGATTTCTCTTTCAACTTACTCTGTTCATTGGGCTTACCTGTTTCACTTTCCAAGTCTTGCATCTGGCGGGATGGACAACGGCTCTGGCTCAAACCGTTACGGGAACGGTTGTGGGCCAGGTAATTGACCCGGATCAAAAACCCCTGGCCGAGGTGGTTGTCCGCCTGACCAACCTGATCAACGGGTTTGTGTATGCCCAACGAACCACTCGGGATGGACTGTACCGAATTGAATTGCTCCCCGCCGGGCGGTATCTGATCACGGCTGAAAAAGAAGGGTTTCAACCAGCGGCAATTGCTGAATTTGTGGTTGAGGTCAACCGGGAAAAATTGATCAAACCGCCTCCGATTCAGCTTCTTCCAGGGACCAGCCAGCAACCCGTGACTCAAACCCAAGGCATCACCCAGGTGAATGGCAGCGACGCGGCCTTACGCTGGAGCAGTACTTCCGAATTGATCCAGGGTCTTCCGCTGGCTGGACTGCGCACCTTTGATCAACTGGCGTTGCTGTCACCTGGTGTGGCGCCACCACCAGCCACACTGGGGAGCACCGGCCCTGGAATCGGTCCTGGAACCGGCACGGCAGGTCAATTTTCAGTCAACGGTCAACGCAGCCGGAGCAATACTTTCACCATTGATGGTTCCGACAACAACGACCAGGAAATCGGCGTTCGACGGCAAGGGTACTTAATGCCGGTTCCGGTGCTGGTCGAGGGCACCGCCGAAGTTCAGGTCACCACGCTGCTCGCCAATACTGAAGCTGGCCGAAATGCCGGCGGCCAGATTAATGTCGTGTCCATGAGTGGCGGAAATGCAGTTCATGGCGAACTTCATGCCTTTTTGACCAACGCCTCCGTTAATGCCCGCGATGCCTTTGACCTTGCTGGGCCTGGAAATCCACGGAAAAACCCGTTCACCCGGAGCCAAACCGGCGGGTCGGTTGGGGTTCCCCTCCGTCCCAATCAGCTCCAGGCTTTTTTTGCATTTGAACGCCTGGAGTTGCATCAGACCCAGGAACATCATTTTGTGGTGCCCACCGAACTTGAACGCCAGCGCGGCCTGGTTCTGGCGAGGAACCGCAGTCAGTTGGGTCGGGATATCCTGTCGCCAACCTTTTTCCCATTGCCAAACCATCCGGGCGGTCCTTATGGCGGAAATACATTGACCCAACTGCTTCCGGCCTCAGGTGAAGGAACGCTTGTTAACGCCCGGATTGACGGACGGACACATCTGTTTGGATATTCCTCAACGGCCAATCTTCGATATGCCCTCACCGACGACAGCCGAACGCTTCCGGCGGTTGATCAGGCATTGCATGCCAGCGTCCAGGCCCGAACCCGAACCCACAATCTGGCTCTGATTTTGAATACTGAAGTTTCCCCCCACTTCGCCAATCAGTTGCGATTTTCGTTTGGACGGACCCACCTGACTTTTGACGAACTGCCTGACAGTCCATTTGTCTTTCAATCATCTTCAACCGGCCAGGATTTGACCGGTGATGGCATTCCGGATGGACGAAGCGGCCCAATTGGACGGCTCGTTCTCTCACCGTTTAGTTCACTTGGTGTTGATCCGTACACCTTTCCCCAAACCCGAGCGACAAATACCTTTCAAGTGGCTGACACCGGCATCTGGTCCGGTGGTCGCCACACAATCAAATGTGGCGTTGACCTGCGACGGGTCCAACTCAACAGCCGTCTGGAGCGAAATTATCGTGCCCAGGTGGCTTTTACTTCCGGCTTAATCGGATTGCAGGATGGCACCCTGCGTGGTGCCAGCGGCGTTGATTTTGCCGCTTTCGGGTTGCCCTCCGACACCTCGCAATCGCTGGCCTTGACCCCAGATCCAACCCTTGGCCTGCGGTTGCTTGAACTGAACCTGTTTTATACCCATCAACTCCGGTTGACGCCCCATATCTCGCTTGAATATGGCCTCCGATATGAACGAAACACGGTGCCGACCGATGTCACGGGAAGGCTTGAGCGGTCATTGCAGGTCACACCAGGGGATTTACCTGCGTTTGACCCGCACGCCCCGTTTGTTCAGAGTTTTCTGAAAGCCCTGCAGGCTCAGCAACAGATCTTGGCGGGTCGGAAAAAGATTTTTGACGCGGATGGAAATAACCTTGCATTCCGAATCGGTGTGGCCTGGGATCTTTCAAAACACGGACGAACGTCGCTCCGGGGTGGGTACGGCATGTTTTATGACCCACTCCTCACAACGGTGGTCAGCCAGTCGCGCAATGCCTTTCCAAATTTTATCCCGGTCAATTTCGGTGCTTCGGTGTTGTTTCCCAACCGATTGAGCGCCAACCCGGCGTTTTTGCGGCTGGGAGATAAACTGCAACAGCCGTTGATTTTGCCGGGAACGCTCAACACGATTGGGTTGCCTTCCGCTCAATTTGTTTCGGGGATCGGACAGGTTTTCACGGCTGGCGGTTTCTTTGTCGGGTCGGGCTTTGGCGCCGGAATCACGTTGCCGGCCAAAGATTTACAATCGCCGTTGACCCATCAGTATGCGGTTTCACTCGAACACGTCATCCACCACAACCTGGTGGCTAGCGTCGCACTGGTGGGCACTCACGGGCGCAACCTCCTGCGGGTGCGGACACCGAACGGTGGCCAGTTTTCCCCGATTGGGCTCAGGTTAGTGCCTAACGCAGACCCACTGGTGGTGCCATTGCTGAGACGGCCCAATCCGGATTTGGGACCCGTGACCATATTTGAGAACTCCGCCGCCAGCGATTATCACGCGTTTCAAGCCTCTTTGATGCAACGGTTTCGCCAGGGTCTTCAGTTTCAGATGGCCTACACCTATGCGCATGCGCTGGATGATGTGTCAGATATTTTTGACGTGGCAGGAAGTTCGTCACTGGCACAAGATGAAACTGAACGGGGTTCGTCACTGCGAACTGAACGCGCAAGTGCAAATTTTGACGTGCGCCATCGGCTAACGACGGCCTGGGTATGGCCGCTTCCCTTTCGAAAATGGAAGGTCGCACAGGGGATGGAACTGTCGGGCATTGTGACACTGCAAACGGGACAGCCATTTACGGTTATCACCAGCCTGGACCCGAATCTGGATGGCAATCGAACCGACCGGCTGGCAACCACCGCTGGGATCCTGATCCAAAACCAGGGCCGAACACGGGTGTCTCTGATTCCGGGCCTGGATCCGCTGACACTGGTGGTTCCATTCAATCCGCTTTCGCCCATCAACGGCCAGGTTGGACGCAATACCTTTCGGGCTGCGGGCGTGGCCACCCTTGATCTGGCATTGACGAAATCATTGGCACTGCCCCACCAGCACACACTCGGCCTCCGAATCGAGGCGTTTAACCTGATGAATCGAACTCATTATGGGGTGCCGGTTCGCGTACTGGAGTCACCCGCGTTTGGAAGTTCGGTCACCGCTTCCGTTCCAGCCCGGACCATACAATTCGCCCTGCGTTATTTGTTTTGAATCGGCCTGACGGTAAAGCCATTGATCAGAAAGGCTTCGCCGTTGGGCGTGGCAAACCCGATATTGCCACAGGGAAACAAATTCAGCCCGTCCTCAAAAAACCCGATGGAACTCTCTTCGCCGGTTTGCGCCGAGGTAATCCAGTGCTGGACTCGATTCCCCTGGATGCGAAGGCGAACCCGGTAATCTTCACCAACTTTCAACGCCGGTATAATCGGCTGGGCTGGAATCAAAGCGTCGTTGAGATCAAGCTTTCCATTGCGGCACAAAAACGTCTGGAGTTTGTTTGGAGCGCGTCCATCAGGACCGTTCACACAAAACAGATAGTAGTTGTTCTCGTTTTGAATCCGGACTGCCCAGGCAGCCCCCTTCCCGCTTACCAGTCGAAGCCCAAACACCACATCAGAATCACAGAACCGTTTGTTGCGGGGTGTCCCAAAGGTATTTTCCCCCTGAACCCGCACCAGTTCCGGCCCTGCCGTCCATTCTTTCGGGGCATTCCAGTATTTTAATCCTTCCTGAAACGAATCCGAAAATTCAACCGTGGTGGGCAACAGGGTTAGTGGGGACTCCAGCGAAGATTGTTCGCCGGGAGATAGAGTAAGCGTCGTCTGAAAAGGTTCGTACCCATCCTGCTCAAGATGGATGTGAGCCGGGATATCTGGGGGAACCATCGTCTTGACCCAACCCGTGGTGGGAATGACTCCAATATTCGAGCCATTGACATACACCCGCGTGCCAGGGAGCGATTTGACCAGCAGCATTGCCGGTTCAGAACGAAGCGCAACCATCACCACGGTTGGCTGGTCAACCTCAATGGTCACCGGAGTTGTAAACACGGTTTTTCCAGGCTGGGTAACCTGCACCTGATGCTCACCGGGTGCGACTTTGAGACGGAATGCCCGGTCGGCATGCCGAATCAAGGCTGAAGTTGCAATGGGCTGGTTATCAATCTGAATCTGGGCCTCACTGGTAGCATCCTGAAAATTGAGTTGCAACCACCCAAATCTGGCTTTCAAGCTGGCTCTGACGGGTCGGGTTTCACCACCGGTGATGATAATTTCCTGCCGCCAGGGTTCATATTCAGCCTTTGTGACTTCAATCTGGTGTTTGCCGGCGGGGAGCACAACCGGTTTTTTGAGTGAGCCATCAGCCGTTGTTTTCCCAACCGCACGGCCATCAATCAGTACGGCTGCCCCCGGTGGGTTTGACACAATCATCACTTTGCCTGACGTGGCGGCTTTGCGGGGTTCCACGCCAACCACTTTGCCTGATTTCAACTGCACGCGGGGGCGTTCTTTCTGTCCAGACACAGGCATACGCAGTACCAGAAGCCAGACGGCCAGCAGGCACACAAAGCATTTCGGAAGTACTTTTTGGAAGAATTGAGCTAGGTGAGACCTGATCCCACTGGTCACCTGTGGTGGTTGCTTGTTCATTTTGGATCAACTGGTTTTAGCACCTTACCGAAAATTCAGGACGTTTTGAACCACGAAATACACGAAATACACGAAAAAAATCAAGCTCCCTGTATCGGGTTGCCAGACTGCTCATTTGGCGCTGACCGCCAGCCGGAATCCAAGATCCTCCTGCCGGGTTGTCGGCATGGTCCACGAACGAAGCGAATTCCGCGCGCCATTGGCCGGCGTCAGATAGCTGCCGCCGCGATACACTTTGCACTGACTATCTTTTGACTTAGGGCGGTATGGACTGCCTGGGTACGGAACAAAATCAGAACTGGTCCATTCACTGACATTTCCCGCCATCGCATACAGGCCAAAAGCACTGCAATCCGTCGTGTTATTTGGCGGCTGTAAAATTGATAACAGCGGAGGATAGGTGTTTGGGGCCGGATTGGTGTTGGCCCACTGTGATTGCCAGCGGTCACCCCAGGTAAAAATGGTACCTTTGGGACCGCGGGCCGCATGTTCCCACTCGGCTTCGGTTGGAAGTCGAAATGGAATTCCGTCACGGGTTGAGCGCCAGGAACAATAGGCAGTTGCATCCAGCCAGCTCACATTGGTAACGGGCAGGTCTTCGCTTTCTGGAGGAAACGTTCCTTTTGGCCAGTGTGGCGGAGGCGGATGACCGGTCAGGGTTATAAATTCCTGATACTCCTGATTGGTCACCTCAAACTTGCAGAGGTAAAAGGGGGATAGTTCAACTCGATGGGCGGGCAATTCATCAGGTTCAATCCGACAGCCTGGAAGCTTCTGACAATCACCAGGGTTTGCTCCAATCGAGACTTCCCCACCTGAAATAAAAACAAACCGGTCACCCAGGTCTTTTTTCAGAGTTGGAACGGGTTGAGCCACGGGAAGATGTCGAACCACCGCCGGGGCTACGTTGGATAGCAAACCCGGTTTCCAGGTTTGAACGCCAATTCCCAAAGCCACAAGGATCCCCCCGGCCAGTCCAGCATACATCCATTTCTGGAGAGGGCGTGGTTGGCGAAATGCAGCCTGCAAAGGAAGCGTCACCCGCCCGGAATCAGTCAAATTTGGGTGTGTTTCAACCATCGGGTGCGGTGTGGTATCCAGCAAATTGTGCCCCTGGGCCGCAGCTTGAAACGTAGCCACCAGAGTGTGGGCAACAGCGATCCGTTTCTGAGGTGATTTGGAAAGCAGTGCCTGGATGAGCGTGGCGACCGTGGCTGGAATTGTCGGAACGAGGTGGCGAACATCCGGCGGCTGCAGGTTAACGTGGCGATACATCACCGTCAGTGGTTTTTCAGATTCAAATGGCCGGGTACCAGTGAGCATCTCAAACAAAATCACGCCGAGCGAATACAGGTCAGAAGCTTCGTCCAGTTTATCTCCGGTGCACTGTTCCGGGGACATATAGGCCGGAGTCCCGCAAATTGAGCCTGGATCGGTCATGGTTTCAGCAAACGAGGCAGGTTTGGCAATTCCGAAATCGAGGATTTTGACAACCTCCTGGTCACCCTGGCGATGAAAGAAAATGTTGTCAGGCTTTAAATCGCGGTGAATCACACCATGCTGATGGACAATCTGGAGTGCGGCATAGACCTGATCAATCCACATCGCAATCTGGGCGACGGAAAACCGTTTGTGCCGGTTCAGCCGTTGCCTGAGCGACTCTCCATTGAGGTATTCCATCACCAGATAACAGCGGTTTTCTTCCACGCCGACGTCAAATACCCGCACCACATTGGGATGCTCAATGAGGGCGGTAATCCGGGCTTCCCGCTGAAATCGCTCAATCGCATCACGGCTTTGGATCAAGTGGGGCTTTAACACCTTAATGGCAAACAACGTCTCAAGCGTGAGGTGCCGGGCCAGATACACGGTCCCCATGCCTCCCTGACCAAGAACCCGAAGAATCACATATTTTCCGAGAAATGTGTCGTTTGGGGCAAAGCTGGCCGAGGGTTCGGGGTATAACGTCGGCAGATGATCGGCTGGCAACAGAGTTGAAGGTGGAAGATTGACCAGCGCAAACGACTCAAGAAACTGATCCAGTTTTGAATCCAACGTCAGGAATTGCTTCACTTCGGTCAAAAGTGATGGATCCTGCGCACAGACCCGTTGGAGAAACGAATTCCGCTGGGCTGGCTCATAATCCAAAGCCTGTTCGATAATGCCTTTAATGACCTGCCAATGTTCGGGAGTCAAAACCTGGCCTCCTGAAGTCAAAATTGACACCGAATCAGAAGGAGTTGGACTTCTTCCAGATTGAGTCAGATGCTTTTGAAGAGAGTAAAAACTTGAAGTTGAAGTCGTCCTGGATTGGAGACAACATTCAGGTGTGAATGCTCAAGGGCTACGAGCCGCAAAGCAGTTTTGGCTTTCTCAAATCTCACTTTGTTTTATTTTCTGGCCTTAAAACCAGTAACGTGAATACGTTATTCTCAGAAATAAAAAACCTGATCCTGGCTGAAAGTATCCTGTACCCAGGAAGAAACTTCAGCCTTGCCTTCACTTTCACAATCCACTATTTTTCAGCGTTTCGGGCTCAACCATTCACTTTCAACACTCCCACGCTGAGTGAATTCCAGTGATTGATCCAGGATCAAGAATCCGAATTTTCCAGCAACAGCCTGATTTTTTGAACCTGACCGAATATAACTCAAATGACCCACACCACTGACCCCAAGGAAATTACAGAATTACTGCTCAAAGCAACCAAAGGCAATCGCGAAGCGGCTGATCAATTGATTGATGCCGTGTATGACGAACTCCGTCAACGTGCCAGATACTATCTGAATCGTGAATTTCATCCAGACCATACCCTGCAGCCAACGGCACTTGTCCACGAAGCCTATCTCCGGCTGATCAAACAAGATCAGGTTGTCTGGCAAAACCGAACCCATTTTTTTGCCATGGCGTCTGAGATGATGCGACGCATTCTGGTTGATTATGCCCGCACCCAGCAGGCGGAAAAACGCGGAGGCGACGCCATCCGGCTCACACTGGATGCCGCTATGGATCTGGCAGTCCCCCAGCCTGACATCAACCTGATCTTGCTCGATGATGCCCTCAACGAACTGAGCGAGCTTGATCCACGCCAAACCAAACTGGTCGAACTTCGCTATTTTGGCGGCCTCTCGGTCGAAGAAACGGCTGAAGTCATGCAGCTTTCAGTCGCCACAGTGATGCGCGAATGGAAAATCACCAAAATGTGGTTGTATCGAAAGCTTGGGGCTGAAAAAACCAGGGCTGAAGACTCGCAAGCTCGGGGCTGAAAAAAACCAGGGCTGAAGACTTCGGGCTTGGGGCTGAAGAAAATGGGTTTAATACCCTGAGCCTGCTTTCTTCAGCCCGTCGTCTTCAGCCCCGAGTTTGCGAGTCTTCAGCCCGTTTTCTTCAGCCCGTTTTCTTCAGCCCGTTTTCTTCAGCCCAAGGATTTTTCAGCCAGGGACAAGGCATATTCCTCCAATTCCTCAATCGTCCCGTCGCTGGCGATCAGGTACGACTCGCCATCAGACACTTCAAAGAGCAAATTTTCCCCACAGGTTGTGAGAATCCGAAAAACCTTTTGATCATCATCAGTTTGGGCAATGTAGCGCGACCCTAAAACAGCGGCTTCTTTGCCGAGATGGATACGGTCATGCAGTTGCATGGAAATTCCTCACTTGACAGATTTCTACCTCAGGTGTATTACATCACTAGCACACCAGTACAGTAATACAGTAGTACAGTACCACTCTTTCATAAAACAGGTTTGAGAATTGCCGATGAGCACCGTTCAACTTCGCATCAAGATTGATCCAGCCCTGGCGCTTCCACTGTGGAAACAGGTGGAGCAGGGATTCCGCACCTTGATTTTGGATGGGGTGCTCCAGTCGGAGTCAATCCTTCCAGGTTCGGCAGAACTGGCCAAACAGCTTGGAATCAACCCGGCAGCAACCGCAAAAGCCTATCATAACTTGCTCGCTGCCGGTCTCCTGGAAAATCGGAGGTGGGGCGAAGTGACCGTGGTGGATTTTCAACAACTCCCGCTTTCAGACCATCGCCAGTTGCTGTTACGCGAAGGCGCCCGCGAGTTTGCCGTTGTTGCCTATCGCGAAAATTGCTCAGAAGCCGAAACCATCGCCTGTTTGAATGAAGAATTGAGAATGAAGGATGAAGAAAAACGCACCTTGATTGCGGCCAATGATTTTCTTCGCCCCTTTGAGCCAGTGAACAACCGGACCAAACACCATATCGAAAACCCTGAACCCTGAACCCCAGTTGCAGACCGTAAACAACCTGCCTCAATTCAACCACCGCTCCGCGGCGAAAACCCTGAACCCTGAACCCTAATCCCATGATTCAAACCATCCACATTGATCCAACCAATGCCACCCCAATCTGGAAGCAGATCGAAGAAAACGTTCGTCATCTGGTCGCTTCCGAAATTTTGCTGCCTGGGATGCCGATGCCATCAGTTCGGGATCTCTCGAAGGAACTGCGGGTGAATCCGGCGACGGTGGCCAAAGCCTATCAGCGGTTGACTGATGCCGGTGTCCTGATGGTCAAACGCGGTGAAGGCACGTTTGTCTCTGAATCACCACCCGTGATGCCAGACGAAAAGCGCAAAGATGTACTGCGCGAGAGTGCCCGGCGCTATGCGGCGATTGCCGCCACGATTGGCGCCACCCAGGAAGAAGCCATTGACGAACTCAAAAACGCCATGGCGCACACCCGCCTCCGCCAAAACGAACCTGATCAGGAACCCGAAGATCCAGCCTGGAGAGAATATGGAGCCCATCGCAACCTTTAAGCATGTGACCATGAAATATGGGTCCAAAGTCGCCTTGAACGACGTCAGTTTTGAGATCCCACGCGGCGCCGTCTATGCCTTGCTTGGGCGCAACGGCATGGGCAAATCGTCAGCCATTAAATGTATGCTCGGTCATCAAAAGCAAACCCAGGGGCAGATTTCTGTCTTTGGTATGGATAGCTGGAAACAACGCACCCGGATTTTGGAACGGGTCGGCGTCGTTCCTGAAGAGCCGGACGCCCCACCCGATATGACCCCGCTCCAACTGGCCAGGTTTTGTGCCGAACTCTATCCGACCTGGGACACAGCCGGCGTCGAAGCACGCTTTGCCAGATTTAAAATTGCCCCCAAAGCCCGCTTTAAGGATTTGTCCAAGGGCCAAAAAGCGCAGGTGATGATGTCGCTGGCGCTTGGGTCGCAACCGGAATTGATGGTGCTTGACGATCCGACTCTGGGGCTGGATGTGGTCGCCCGCAAGGAGTTTTTTGAAGAACTGATTTCCGAACTGGCTGACCGGGGGATCACGGTGTTGATCACGACCCACGATCTGGCTGGGATTGAACCGCTGGCCGATCACATCGGCATTTTGAAAGACGGGCGGCTGGCCATCAATGACACTGTCGAAAACCTGAAAGCCCGCTTCCGGCGCATTCACTGCACCCACCAGACGTCGCTGGCTGCCAATGGGTTGAGCGATGCGCTCGAACCGCTCCAATTGATTCGAACCAAACGCTTTGGCTGGGGCATGGAAGCCATTGTCGCCAAATTTGACCGTGCTGTGCTCGAACGCTTTTACCATTCCCAACTGACGCTCGTGCCCGAAGTCGTCCCCATGACGCTGGAAGAAATCTTTGCCGCCGTGGTCGAAACCGAAGAAGGAGTTGCCCAATGAAATACTTGAAAATGATCTATGCTGTTGCTCGCCGTGAAGTGATTGAACGCCGCACTATTTTTGCCCTGGCCCTGGTAGTCGGGCTGATGGCAATATCCTGGCCATTTGTGTTTGGATTTTTGAATGCCGAAAACTTAAGTTCGACCTGGCCTGACATGAGCGCTGTGAGTGGGTTGTTTCTGGGATTGTTCCTTAGTTTTGGGGTTGCATTTCTCAGCGGGGTTGGCCTGTTTGGTCGGGATCTGTCTGAAAAACGCATTGGGTTTTATTTTTCCCGCCCGATCCCGGCATTGGCTCTATGGACCGGCAAAATACTGGCCGGGTGGACGCTGATTATTGGATCATTTTTGGTAACACTGACGCCAACTTTTCTGGTCGGCGCCAATCCGCTCAAAGGTCTTTTGGAATTGTCCAATAATGGTCAAGGCATTCTATTACTTCTGCTTCCCTTGTTGCTGTTTGGGATTGGACTGATGGCCAGCATTGCGTTTCGTTCCCGTTCACGCTGGCTTGTTTTTGACCTGGTGGCAATTCCTCTCCTTCTGTTGCTATTGAGTGCCGGCCTGTTTCCGCTCTATCGAGTGTATGCTGAAGACTTAATGTTCAAGGCGCTGATTGGTTTTGGGTTAATTGCCGGAATCGGAATGCTCCTGGCTTCGGCGATCAGTACGATCCAGGGTCGAACCAGTTTGATTCAGACGCACCGGGTGATTTCACTCGCGCTCTGTACTGTGTTGTTGATTGGTGCCGGTTCAGTACAGGTCTATGCCCGATGGGCCCTGGCAGTCACTCCAGCCGATATCGAGTCGGTTATCTTTGGGCTTGTTATTCATCCAAACTGGGTTTTGGTGGGCGGCACTATTTCCAATCGTGAGCGATATTACCCAACTTTTCTCTATAACATTCCAACTGGCCAGATGACATCACTGGAAATTGGGCAGTATGATTTACCAACGATTGCCTGTTCGAAAGATGGTCAGCGTTGTGCCTGGATTGCCCCATCCCGAAAGCTTCCAATGTTTTCGGGCTCACAGCCAGAAACGGGAATGCTCACGATTCTTGATTCCACCACCAAAACCGTGAATCAGAAAATCCAATCGAACCTGGAGTTTTCAATTGGAACCAATCTCGTTTTCTCTCCAGATGGAAAATGGCTGGTGGCTGCCAGTCAGGAACGGGTTGAGTTCATTGATTTTCAAACTCGACGGATTACCAATCAGTTGACCGTTCCGTTTGAACTCCAAAAAGAAGGGTTTCTTCAAGTTAATAAAGCCATCTTTGTTTCACCTGAGGTTTTGCGGCTCTACCGGGCACACCCGAAAAAACAAGGGCATCAGATCCTGGAATTTAACCTCACCACTCGTGAATTCAAGGAAACCGGATTTCTGCTCAAAGATCTGCCTCAGGAAGTAAGCCTGCTCAATAGTTCATCAGTGAATGGGTTTGCCCGGTTCCCCCGGTTTTGTGACTCAATTGATCGTGCCTTTATTTCACTGCCAGCTCAACCCAACCCAGAATCCCCAGTATCGGTCGTTTCCAGCTCTTACAAAAATAAGTCTGAGGAAATTTATGCCACTCGGGTTTTTGACTCCCGAACGGGTCAGCATTTGTTTTCCTTACCTGCGGTGGATACTAATTTCTATGGGGTTTCAGCGCTGGCACTCTCTGACAAACGGACGGTGCAACTGGTTTGGAAAAAAGGGGTCATCCCAGTTACCCCGGAAGTTCCAACCGCGTTCCTGCAAGTCTTTTCAGCAGACGGCATCCTTGAGCGAACAATTTCGTTGGAAAAGGTGAATGAATTTCAAGGCCATTCCAGCTATGAGATTCATGGCGAAACATCAAGCGGAAAAGTACTTTTGCTTTCAACGACTAAAAGCCCTCAAAAACAGGACCTCACAAAGTTTTCCGTCATTGACTGTACCACTGGGGAAATTCAGGAGAAATCACGCTCTCACTCAAGTTTTCAGGGAATGATCTGGTGGTATCTCAAAGGCTCGGCAGAGGAGAACGAAACCAGGCTTTTTCTTGAACGACCAGGTCGAGGAAAACCGAAATCGCTGATTTATTTCAACCCGGAAACAGGCGAAAAGCGAACACTGATTGGCGCGAAAAACTGATCCTGAACCCTCAAATCACCCGGAAGGTGCCCGCCAATTTCATATTGGCAGGCATCTTCCGATTTTGCGCTGGTAATCCTTTTGGAGACAAACCGGCATGAAGCACGTGAAAATTATCCTCACTCTGGCCAATCGGCAACTGGTTGAGAATCGCGCCATCTTTGCACTGGCATTGATCTGTGGGCTGGCCACGCTGGCGCTTCCGTTTGTGATTGGGACTTCAACTAAAGCACCCGATCAAAGGGAATTTCTGGAGAATATTCGGGCTGGGGCCCAGTTGCTGGGAATGGTGGTGAGTTATGGCGTCGCCTTTTACACCGGGCTTTCCCTGTTTGGCCGTGAGCTTTCTGAAAAGCGAATGGGATTTTTCTTCTCACGTCCGATTTCAGCCACTGCACTCTGGATTGGGAAACTGCTTGGCGCGTGGCTGCTGATTGTCGGTTCGCTGTTGCTGGTGTGTTTGCCTGCAATCCTGATGGATGCCAATCCTTTTCTTCTGCGGGAAAAAGTTGGCTGGCCGGTGCTCACGTTCGGGGCAGGAGTACTGCCCTTCTTGTTTTGTCTGGGACTGACCACGAGCATTGCTTTCCGGTCGAAATCCTGGTGGCTGACAGTTGATCTGGTGTCTCTGATGATAACAACTCTGCTGGTCGGGCTCGGAGCTGACCGGTTAGTGCAGGAAGGCGCTCTACTGCCACTCATTTTTGGCGGTCTGTTTTTTTTCGTTGTGGCCATGACCGGCATGCTGGTGGCTTCCCGAATCAGCCTTGGCCAGGGCCGAACCAGCCTGCGGTCGGTGCATCGGGTGATGTCGCTGTGCCTCTGGTCAATTGTATTTCTCGGAGTCGGTCTCTTTGACGGCTACACCCGCTGGGTCATCAGTGTGACCCCAGATGATTTCACCCAACTCCGCAATGTCAGCCCGATTTCAAACGGCTGGTTTCTGATTGATGGACAGGTCCGCTACCGGCCCGATTATGTGCCAAAGCTATTACACAATCCGCTCACGGGTCAGTTCGTCAGGGTCGGGGATCTCGACACAGAGTACTCTTTCCCATCGGTTTCACCCAATGGTCAATATGCCACGTGGGTTCACATCCCCCGGTACCGAAAGCCGGAAGACTCAGGTGGGCCATACTCTGGAAATCTGATTTTGTGTCGTCTGGAAGGAGCAACTCCCAAACCCCAAACCACCAGTCTGGTCTATCCATCAAACACACACTTTGAATTTTCTCCAGATGGTGCATCAGTCGCCGCCATTACCCCAGATCGAGTTGAATTGATTTCCCTCCAGTCTCATCGAATCATCAACCAGTTTTCCATCCCCGGTGAATTACAGAAAGAGGGTGAGATGTTTCTTCGCAAAGCGGTCTTTCCCTCACCTGAAATTCTGAGATTGTACCGGTCAGCATACCGAAGTGATCGTTGCCAGATGGTTGAGGTCAACCTGAACACCAAAGCAATAACCCAAACGGGATGGTTGGAAGAAATTGGATATGAAGAACAGCTTATCTATTGCCCGGTGACTGATCGAATTTCTTACTATTCGTCATTTTCTCAGGATGAATATCACATTGCAGATGGGCGAACCGGGAAACGGATTTTTTCACTTCGAACTGTTGACCAGGATTCTGGCCCAGAACCCTGGGTTGTTGTACTTTCAGATGGACGATATGCTCAGTTGATCCCTGAAGAGGTAAAAGTTCCCGCCACCGAACCAGTTCATCTTATTCCTTTTTGGCCGATAGATGGACTAAACTTTCTGGCAATGAAAAAGATACCGACTCCGAATCATAAAGGGCCTTATCAGATACCGGTTTATACTTCCAATATCAGATTCAAACTCCTCACTTCAGATGGAAAAGAAGACCAATCCATTCTGTTAAAGCTTGATTCACTTCCATCAGCTTTCAATTCGCTCTATTTTTGTGGCGAAGTATCACCAGGAAAAGTACTGATGCTTATCAATTCATATGAATCGCTTGAAAAAACAGTTTCCCAATTGTTTTTGATAGATTCTGTTACTGGTGAAGTTAATCGGAAAACTATATTTAATGAAGCGCGACAAATAGCTCCGCTTGAGGGAAAAGAAGCCCTCATCACAGGCATTCCTGCCTCTGTGATGAGAGAGTATTTTTATCGAGATGAGTTTTCAGTTTCCCAAATTTCTTATTCTTATATTGACCCAGCCACCGCAAATCGCCGGCAACTTTATGTCCTCAACTCTTCCAGGTTTATTTACGACTGAGCGATTGACTACACCATATCGTGTAGTCCCTTCCGCAGATCGTTTTGTTTGATCGCTCGACTTCCTGCATCCACCTTGTGTTCAGCCAGGGGTTGGATTTTCCCAAGTCACGTCATTCCTGCCTTTATAAGACCAATTTGCAATGAAATCTCCGTATTAGAAAACGGCCAAGTGATTCAATCAAATAATGTTAGTGAACTACTGACTACTGACTACTGACTACAAACTGGTATACGCAATTGACCTGACTCCCCTTTCCAACCCGGAATTTCATCTGATCTGAATAGCCTGCTGGCACGAAAATTGTTCGCTTTTTCAGATGCTTCGCGTCACAATGGTTCGCACTCACAATTTCGCCGAAGCACATTCTCTCAATCCACTTGATCAAATTTGTCAGAACCGACTCTCCAATGTCATTCAACCGCTCAGAGTGACGTGAGGTGGTTCCTTCCAGGAAGAAAGGTAGGGTCGAAGCTTATGAAATCAATAGCTCGACTATTTCAGATTACGATACTGGCCTGTTTCATCTGTGGCGCCTCGATGGCCGCCACGGCCCAAAGCCGGGATACCTATGTGATTTCCGCCCGGGCTGGACTGGTAAACCTGGTATCCGGAACAGTTACCTACCAGCACGCTGGTGAAATGCGCTGGCGCTCGATGGCATCCGTTGAAGAACTCGGACCCGGTGACCGGGTGCGAACTTCGGCGGGTGGGCGGGTTGAAATCCTGCTCAACCCCGGCTCCTATTTGCGCCTGAATGAAAATTCCGAATTTGAATTAACCAATCCTTCATTTGACGACCTTCAAATTTCACTGCTCAGCGGAAATGCGATCATCGAAATGACCGGCACCGATGGCAGCGAAGTCTTTATGAAAGTCCTCACGCCCAAACAAACCTTTTCCATCATTGATGATGGCCTCTATCGGGTCAATGTGCTCCCGGATGGAATCAGTGAACTCCTGATCCGGAAAGGCAAAGCTGCTCTGGCCAGTGATCCATCGAAAAAAATCAAAGATGGACGAAAAATCATTGCCAGCGCCGCTGAACCAACTATTGAAAAATTCGATAAGAAAAAAGATCAGGACATGTTTGATATGTGGAGCGGCCAGCGAGCTGAACTCCTGGCCACGGCCAATTCCCGCCTGACCGACAATCGGATACTGACCGGAATCAATGCCTATCAGGCAGCCGGAAACTATGGATTCGGGTATCGCCCGTTTTATGGCCTCTGGCTCTATGACCCATTCCTGAGCGGCTATTCGTTCTTCCCGTTTTACAGTAGCTGGTTCTCACCCTATGGGTTTAACTACTCGATCTGCTACGGCCTGCCGTGGTGGTACTATCGGCCATTGCCATACGGATATTTTCCAAATGGATATGGCGGAACTGGTGCGGGCACTGGAACCGGCACTGGCACTGGCACTGGCGGAACATCAGCCGGGAACGACTCGAAGTTTACCGTTGCACCACCGGTTCGCATCCGGCCAACCCTGACTGGGGGAACCCCAGGTGTCACAACCACCAAAAACAACAAAACGACCCTGCCGACCAGTGCGGGACAAACCCTGCCGACCGTGAGTGGGAGTGCAGCTTCAACAACATCAATCCGACCAACATCGGATAAAAAACCACGTGAATTTCCAACACCAGCCCAGGCAATCTCGATTCGTTCAACGTTGGACAGCATGGCCAATTCTGAACGGGGATATACTGGCGGTGGCTATACCGGATCTTCGGCAACCTCAACTGGCAGAGGCGGTGGCGGTGCCGGTCGTGTAACAGCCGCTCCTTCAGCCGGCAGCACCCCTCGCCCAACCAACACCACCCTGAGTCCAGGGCGGACACGCAACAATTAAACCAATTTGGGCTGAGGGTATCGGGCTAAGGGCTGAGGGAAATACATTTTTATCAGTCACTTAGCTCCTCAGAAATGCGAGCATTTGATTCCAAAATGGGATAAGAGCGAACTCAGAACTCGCTCAACAGAAAAAAGGTGATGGAAGTAATTTCCATCACCTTTTCTTTTTGGCCTGGCAAGCGGTGATTTACCGCTCGCGACTCACCCTTCTACCAATTTGGAATGAGCCTATCGCATTTTTGAGAAGCTAAGTGACTGATATGAATGTATTACCCTCAGCCCCTAGCCCGATACCCTCAGCCCCAAATAGTATAACTACTCGCTACTCGCTACTCGCTCTTAGATATCAAAGTACATCTGAAATTCGAGTGGGTGTGGCCGCATGCGCATCACATCCACTTCGCGCTTGCGCTTGTAAGAAATGTGACGTTCGATGAGTTGTTCGGTAAAGACATCGCCCTTGAGCAGGAACTCATAATCTTTTTCAAGCGCATTGAGTGATTCTTCAAGCGACCCCGGCAAGCTGGCCACTTTCTTCAACTCTTCCGGCTCCAGATCATAAATATCCTTATCAAGCGGATCTCCGGGATCAATTTTGTTCTGAATTCCATCCAGACCAGCCATCAACAAAGCGGCAAAGGTCAGGTAGGGATTGCAGCTTGGATCCGGCGGTCGGAATTCCAGCCGCTTTTGTTTTGGATTGGATGAAAACATCGGAATCCGAATCGCCGCCGAACGGTTGCGGGCTGAGTACGCCAGGTTGACCGGGGCTTCAAAGCCAGGCACCAACCGTTTGTAGCTATTGGTCGTTGGCGCGGCAAAGGCAATGATTGCTGGGGCGTGTTTGAGCAGACCGCCAATGTAATAGAGCGCCATTTCCGACAATCCGGCGTAGTTGTCCCCCGCAAAAAGTGGTTTCCCATCTTTCCAGAGCGACTGGTGGCAGTGCATCCCCGAGCCATTATCGCCAAACAGCGGTTTGGGCATAAAGGTTGCCGCTTTCCCATACTGATAGGCCGTGTTGCGGACAATGTACTTAAAGAGGAGCACGTTATCAGCCGTGCCCAGCAGGGTTGAAAACCGGAAATCAATTTCGCACTGGCCGCCGGTCGCGACTTCGTGGTGATGGCATTCCGGATGAATCCCAATTGATTCCAGGTTGATCATAATTTCCGAGCGCAGGTCATGGAGCGAATCCATCGGCGGCACTGGAACATAGCCTTCCTTGGTCCGAATCCGAAAGCCCAGATTGTCAGCCTTTCGGCCACTGTTCCAGTTGCCTTCGACTGAATCAAACTCATACATGGCGCAATTGGGATCATTTTTGTACCGGACGCTGTCAAAGACAAAAAATTCAGCTTCCGGGCCAAAATACGCCGTATCCGCCAGACCAGTAAATTTCAAATAGCTCTCCGCCCGTTTGGCAACTGAGCGGGGATCAAGCGGATAGCCTTCCTTGGTGATTGGATCAACCACATCCGCAAACAGGCACAGGGTATCTTCTTCGAAGAATGGATCCACCCAGAAGCGGGTCGGATCCGGAATCAAGAGCATGTCGCTTTCATTGATCGCCGCCCATCCGCGCAAGCTCGATGCGTCGAAGCCAAAGCCATTTTCAAAGGTGTCTTCGTGCAATTCGCTGATGGGAAACGTCAGATGCTGCCAGCTTCCTGGCAGATCGGTAAAGCGGACATCAACAAACTTGATTTGTTTGTCAACAGCATATTGAAGGACAGTTTTTGGGTCCATTTTTCCTCTCTTCACAATCTCAATAAAGATGGTCGCTAAGCGCCAGCCTCGGGTACTGAAAAAAGACACACACCTGCGACGCGCCCTTTGTCTGTCACAAGACAAGCCAAAAGCTCAATTGCAGGTGGAGATGTGTCCATTTTGGATCGAAGTGCCGAGGGGGACAGCCGCGAAAACTTGGATAGGCCGTTTGTTGCTTTACTTTGCGATTCTGCCTGAAGCAGCCACAACCCACCGGGAGACAAAGACTTACGGGAGTTTGACGAATCGTGGAGGGTGTGAACGTAAAGTAAAGGGCCGGCACATGATGTTCACTGGGGATGATACTGTCAAGACGACTTTAAGAGGTCGCGTGTTGGAGAGCGGTTGACGGTCATCAAATTTGCGATGGGGCGACACCTCAAACAGCACAAACTCAATCAACACCCACCCAAGCTCACCATCATTGGTGAGTGCTGGCGTGACCCCCTTACCCCATAAGCGCCAGGATAAGGGTTTGAAGGCCCGAAGGGTCGTCGTTTAATAGCCGGGGTGCGAAGCCCACGGTCCCGGCCAGGACGGGATCCAGGCCCTACCAGAGCGTCATTCAATGCCAACACAGGGGTTCTTATCCTGGCGCTTCTGCCCCCTTAACCCGAGGTATTCGATACGTCTTCCCCGGCGTAGCCTTGAGTTGCGAGTCGCACCCCAGATTGGGCGTAGGCTTCCGCCGGCATATCTTCCACCCCGGTGGCATCAATCCAGGTGTTGTAAAACTGAAACAGCGCACACACCGTGATCGCGTCGTAGATGGCTTCCTCTGACCAACCGGCGGCTTTCACCCGATCAATATCCGATTGATTGACCTGATTTGACCGCAACGTCACCTTTTCAATCAGGCCGAAGAGTACTTTCTCAGCTTCTGACAGCGAAGAGGTCCAGTAATTTTCCAAAACTTGTTGAACTCGTGCGCGGTCCCCGAGCACGGCTGCCGTGGCAGCGTGTGAGCCGACTCAGAAAGGGCACTGATTGAGCTTTGAAGTGAAGGCCGCGATCAGTTCGCGTTGTTCAATCGTGAGCGGCGATGGTCCACGCATCACCGCCTGAGTAAACAGATTGAGGTACTTGTTGCGTTCCGGCTTAAACGCCAGCAAGTGCAAAATTTGTGGAATCGGAAGCCCGGCGGCCTTCAATTGCCGAAGGCCCTCACCAGCTTCTCCTGGTGGATGGTGATGCTCGATTTCCGAGAGAAACATAAATTGTGAAGGTGTTCCTTTCAACACAATGGTTATTCGCTGGCGCGTGGCGGCCCCAGATCAAGGAAGGTGGTCAATGTCCGCCCATCAATGACCACGACATCAAATTGCCCAAACTCACTCCCGCCGAGGTCATCAATGACAATCCGAGTCTCACCCACGTCACTCGAAAGTTCATAAGGAATCACCGTCGTTGGAGTCTCGCCGCCTTCGCCGTAGAGCAACAGCATTCTGGATAACGGCACATCAAGTTGACTGACCGTAATGGCCAGCACGGTGCCCCCGATTTGACTTTGTGGACCGATGCCACGACCGACGGTGTTTTCCGGGAGGAGAATTTCACGGTACAGTGAATAGCTGCCGGTGCCATCACCTGAATAAATCCGCACCCGATCTTCAGCCAGGACCGCCACATCATCATTTCGACCACTGCCGAACGTGCCAATCGTCACCTCCACCGTGCCGACCGTGGCTGCACCGTTTCGAATGATGACTGATGATTCAACCGGAGCCCCAAACGTCGTGGTGCCGGTGCGTGGAAACACAATCAGACGCGTGTCGGTGGATGAAATTTCCTCAATCCCAACGATATCCGCCAGTTGGTCGCCGGTTACATCCTGGACCAGGAGCGAGCGGATTGGGATTTCAGGCGTAGTCGGCAGCCCAATTGGTGCCGAGAACTGGTCGGGCGCTCCCTCGTTGACCCGAACGGTAAGGCTGGTGCCTCCGGTCAGGGCGGCAAAAGCCACCACCGGACGACGGCTCAGGAAATCCGGTGAATCAAACCCGGTGACGATGAGTTCGCTCTCGCGGTCAAGTCCGGTTTCCAATGGCATCGAACTCAGGATACCTCCCGCTCCATCGGTCAGCACGATGGTTGCCGTTCCCGGCGTTCCAACTGGTTGGGCCAGGATGTCCACGCCGCCAACCGAATCCAACCGGAAACTGGTTCCAGCTCGAACCGTGGAAAACGGCAGGGTCAGCGTCGAACCCGGCGTCAGGTTGCCCGTTCCGTCCGACTGATACACCGCCGCCGGCTGGTCGGCAAACCCGATGAACACATCCGCCAGGTTATCACCACTATGGTCGCCGGAACCAAGGCCCGAAATCAGGCTTGGGAGCAACGCGGACCTGATGACTGCGGCTTGGATCGTTCCAAGCTCCGTGGTTCCGCCTCGGACTGCGACAACCTGAGCCGAACGGCCACGGCGACCTGTTGCCGGGTCATTGATTGTGGCTGAAAGTTTCACGCCAAATGGAAGTGTGGACACATTTTCAAATCGGAATTGACCGCTGGCATCGGTGACCGCCATCAGGTTCAATCCATCCAGAACCACCGGAACATTTGAAACTGGGGTGCTGTGCACATCGGTCACCATCCCAATGACGGTTGTGAGCGGATCAGTTTCCACCACTTGAACCGAAACTGGTGTTGCCCGACCATGATTTCCACCATCATCAACTGCGCTGGCTTCAATTTGGATCATCGCTTCGGTTTGCGGAACTTGATAGGTTACGCTGTACGGAGGCGTCGTCAGTACGCCGATGACCTGACCGTTGGCTTGAATTTCAACCCGTGTGATTTGACGCCCGGACAAACAAAGTTGACTCGCCTACTTGTTCACCCAGTTCATTGGCAATTCTGACTGAAATTTCAACCCCCAGTGGAATTGTCCCAACACCTGGGATTGAGAACCCCCCCTGGGTGTCAGTGACGGCTGAACGAGGTGTGCCAGTAACGGTAACTGTTGCATTCACAATTGGATAGCCTTGAGAATCAACCACCTGGCCAATGACTGTCGTCAATGGATCTTCAATCACTGAACCCACCACTGGAGTCGCATCGCCACGATTCGCGGCATAATCAAACGCGGTGGCTTCAAAGGTGATTGAATGAGAATGTGCGGGAACCGTGTAAGAAACCTGATAGGGAGGTTTGGTCAGGCTGGCAATGGTGATGCCGTTGGCTTTGAGGTCAACCTGGGCCACCCCAACATCATCCTGGGCCATGGCTTTCACCAGGATTTGGTCACCCTGGACCAGTTCTTCTCCGTCCGCCGGAGAGGCAAGCGTCAATGTTGGCGCAATCCCAGCCAGATCAGCCGGTTGCCGGTATTGGGCAATCACCAGTGCGGAGTCTCCAGTGCTGCCATGCTCAAGTCCTTCAACTGAGTTGACGGTCTCGAAAATCAACTCATCCGTGGTGGCAATCCCCGTGCCTTCCCGATACGTTGAGCTGACCACAATCGCACCGATATACAGCGGCGCAGCGCCAGCCGGAAGTGAGAACAATGGAACCGCCGCCACGCCTGTCCCCTGTGCCGCGGCCATTCCGATCTGGTCGCGAACCTCAAAATCAGTCCCAAAAAACCCGGCGGTATCAGTCCCAATGATGTGCGGGGTATCCGGGTTTGAGATATCAATCGCATATAACCCGGGAGGAAAACCAGCCACGGTATGGTCACGGGTGACGACATAGGCCCGAGATTGAACCAGGGTTACATCTCGCGGGTTGAAAAGCCTCTGATTGACGGGTGCCAGCGTTCCACGGGCTTGAGGAACGGCGGGATTGG
>JACQXX010000164.1 GCA_016208495.1 Acidobacteriota bacterium
CTTCGAAGAACCCTGAACCCTGAACCCTGAACCCTGAACCCTGAACCCTGAACCCTGAACCCTGAACCCTGAACCCTGAACCCTGAACCCTGAACCCTGAACCCTGAACCCCGAACCCCGAACCCTGCCTTACTGCACGGTCAGCGTCACTTCGGCTGAGGTTGTGCCATCCGGGTTGCGAACACGCACTTTTCGGGCGCCCGCGGCCCCGGCTGGGAATTTCTTGACCTGGACTGAAGTTGCCTTCACCTTGGTTTTGGCGGTTGTGGTCACTCCATCAATTTGAACCACGGCGCCGGTTTGGAAGCCGCTGCCATTGATGACGAGCTTCTTCACCGTCGAATTGGCGGTAGCTGACGTGGGGGTGATGGATGAAATCACTGGTGCCGCCAGAATTCGGAAATTCGCATCGCTTTCATCCGAGACAATTGTATCGCCTTCCTGAACCGAAACCCGGATGCGAGCCTGTTCGGAGGTCGTTCCGGCGGGAACGGCAAAGGCAAACGACATGGCGGAAGAGGCCAGCCCGGTTGCCACCTGGGTGCCGTAGGTCGCGCCGCCATCCACTGAAAGTTCAATGCTTTGCACTGCGGTTGAGTCAGTCACCACGTCCCAGGTGATGTTAAATGGAAGGCCGCCGGCGCTCAGGACTTCGTTGCCATTTGGGGCAATGACTTCGACCGTCGTGCCTGGATTGCCGCCTTCAAACGTAAAGGCATTGGCCTGGACCGCCTGTTGTCCATCTGGGTTGCGGACGATGACATCCACGCTTCCGGCTGAATTGGGTTGGGTTCGAACCTTGACTTCAGTGGCTGAAACCGAGACCGGAGTCAGTTCACGTGAGCCAAACGACACTGACAACCCCTGGACAAAATTGGTGCCGGTTAAGGTGACTTCCGTCCCGCCAGCCGTGGGGCCAAAGGTTGGGGTGATGCCGGTCAAGGTCGGTGCCAGTTGCGGTGCTTCGTAGGTAAAGCCACCTCTGAGCGTGCCCGAAAGGCCATCTGAATTTTTGACCACGACATCAACGGCACCAGCGGCGTGAGCCGGTGTGGTGACGCGGATGGTTTTGTTGTCCACAAAGGTGGTTTGGGCGGCGAGTCCATCAAACGTGGCCGAAATGCCATTGGCGAAATTGGTCCCCGAAATGGTGACTGACGTTCCGCCAACGGTTGTTCCACGGTTGGGAGTGAGGGTGGTGACGGTTGGTGGTTGAGCGGCAGCCGGGGCATTGACCTTGACACTGGTCGTGTAAATGCTGTCTCCGGAACTGGTTCCATCGCCATTGGCTGCATTGCCAGATGAATAAAAGGTAATTGCGCCAACATTGGAGGCTGGTGCGGTCCAATCAAACGTGAATGATGCTTGATTTGGTGTTCCACGCTGGGTTCCAGCACTGGTATGTTGAACGTAGGTGCGTTGCTTTCCACTTACCGAAGTACTGGTCTGCTGGGTCTGGCTGGGGCTGGTCAGCGTAAATGACCCGGCAAATGATCCATCATCGGTGAGACTGGTAGTCTGAAAGCCCCAGCGCTGACGACCATTTTGAGCCACCGTGACCGTCACCGAATATTTGGTACCTGGGGTATAACTGGCCGGAAGTCCCGTGATTGACAGTCGTCCACCGCCGGAATTGGGTGAGCCTCCGTGACAGTTGGTGCAGTTTAATTCACCTGGTGCTCCGGTTCGACCGGCTGGTGGCCCTGAGGAAAAAGCATAGGCCACGGCGGACCAGCCCAGAAGAAAAACACCGATACACAACAGTTTTAAGTTCCGCTGGAATGAGCGCATAACAATATTCACCTTTAATAAAATTGCCCTGGGGGTAATGAGGAGGTGCGATTCTGAGGTTGAATCAACGCCGAAGCCTACCATTACTCTGTCCAGTGGCAAATAAATCCTGCCCGACCGGTTGCATATTGATGACAAGCGGTTTCAATTCAGAGTTCAGGGTTCAGGGTTCAGGGTTCAGGGTTCAGGGTTCAGGGTTCAGGGTTCAGGGTTCAGGGTTCAGGGTTCAGGGTTCAGGGTTCAGGGTTTTCGAAGACAATTCTGATTGTCCTTTATGTCCCTTTCATCCCTGAACCCCGAATGCGCCAGAGACAAAAATGGCACAAAGCGGCAGGTGAATCCGACCAAACCCAAACCTCTTTGTGCCCTATTTAGCGAGTAGTGAGTGGCGAGTAGTGAGTAGTCAGAAAAAGCTTGAAAAGTTAAGTGAATGAGAAATTTAACTTTGGGGGCTATGAAATACTCAAAGGTCAAAGCGTGAACTTAACTTGAGATGGATTGACTAACTCGCTACTCGCTACTCGCTACTCGCTCTTAAACTTAAAACCAGAGTTCCTGAATGGGGGCGTATCCGCCATCCTTGGCATAGGGGACGTACTCAAACCCACGGTTGAACGGATCGTTGGTCAATACCTTGGTGTAATCAATGCCCAGGGCTGAGTAGATGGACGAGAACACATCTTCAGGCCGAATCAACATATCCCGTGACCAGCCATATTCGATGGTCCCAGCACCCGTGTCATCAGTCTTTCCGATCACCGTTCCGCCCTTCACGCCACCACCGGCAAACAGTGCCGACATTTGCATATAGTGGTCACGACCGGCCTGATTGTTGAGTGCGCCTGGGGTTCGCCCAAATTCACCCATCACCACCACCAGTGTTTCATCCAGGAGGGACTTTCCGCTCTTGCTGGTGCTGGTGGCCAGGTCGGTCAGCAGGTTGGCCAGGCCGGCATCCAGGGCGCGAGCCATGGTGTAAATGCCGCCGTTGGTGTTGTAGATATTCTGGTGATGGTCCCAGTTTCCAAAGTTGATTTGAATAAAATGGGCGCCGCTGTCGGATTGCAAAATATTTCGCGCGACGACACAGGAATTACCAAACCCATTGTTTCCATAGCGTTGCGAGTCATCAGATCCGAAGGTGAAGACCTTCTGGACTTCGGGGTTATACATCATTTCCCGAGCCTGATTGTACGTTGTTGCCATCGTGCTCGGGCCCGAGCCAAACGGCGCCGGGTTCGCCCGCAATGAGGCATCCATTGATTGAAGCGCCGCATACCGTTGTTTAAACAGGTCTTCGCCTTCCGGATGGGTGGCATTGGTGAGCCCGGTGGCGCTTGCTGTCACCACAAACGGTGCAAATTCCGGTGCGAAATAGCCTTGCTGCTGGAGTGCCCCATTGGTGTTGAGCGCAATGAATCCTGGGAGTTTCTGGGTTGAGGTTCGGCGGCTTTCATATTCGTAAGCCACCACGGCACCGATATTTGGCGCAATCTTGGACAGGCCGCTCGCTGGATTGCGTCCAATTTCGGACCACACTTGTGCCAGTTGGTGAACCAGTGCCCAGGCATTCATTGACCGCACAATCCCAACTTTGTTGAGTTGATCGGCCATTTTTGGCATCAATCCAACCGGCCAGCGGATTCCACTCACCGTCGTTGGCTGAAAATCCTTGGGCATCCAGGCGCCTTCTTTGAGGTCAAAAGTGTCCAGATGGCTCGGAGCACCTGTCAAGTGAATGAAGATGCAATTTTTCGCGGTGTTGATCAGCGTTGGGGATGACTGAGCGACCACTTCCAGCGGCGTTGTAACCTGACTGAGGAAAAAACCGGTAACTCCAAGTCCGGCCAGTTTGAAAAACTCCCGGCGGCTAAAATCAACCCCGGAGTTGACGTTCTGGTAGTGGACCGGTGCGTTGTTTTGAAGATTCTGAATTTCCTTGCGAGACATAAAATGTTCCTCCTTCCACTGCCACGTCAGTAGTTGTACAAAAAGTCAATTTTGTTGACGAGCACCCACATCAAATCCTGGGCACCTTGATTGCGGTCGCGCTGAAACATGGCGACCGCCTGTTCCTGCTCAGCCGTCGTCGGTTTGCGGCCCAGAACTGTCAGGAAGATGTTGTCCACATACGTTTTGACATCATCTACCCTCTGGCTGGCGAGCGTGCCGTTGATCGCGCTCTGGCGAATGCGATTGGTGACAGCGGGGCTGTTCATCAGTGCCAGACTTTGCAGAATGGAAGGTGTGTTGCTCCGGGGTAACTGGTCTCGATCACCACGGCCAAACGTGTCGAGGAACATTCGGGCCTGCAGGGCATCCTGGGTATAGGGGCGACCCCGGACGGGAACTGGTTCAAAGGTGTCAGGCAGTTGCATTGCCCACTGGATGGAGCCGGTGTAGTACTGAATGTTGAAGGTTGGGAACACGCCCGTGGCGCGTGAAATCGCGTCGTACATTTCTTCAGAATCGAGGCGACGGACTAGCTTGCGGGCGAAATACGGGGTGTATTCTTCTTTCCATTCGCCTGCAAATTTTGAGGACAACTGATAGGCACTCGATTTGGTGATTGACCGCATCGTGGTCTGGAGGTTATAGCCGCTGGCAATAAATTCATCAGCCAGTTTTTCCAGCAGTTCTGGATTGGAGGGTTGGAGCGTCCAGGGTTCAGCCGGTGGATTTTTGGGATCAAGTCGGGCCAGATCAAAATTGGTTGGCGGATCAACAATTCCCAGGCCGAAGAAGTGGGCCCAGAGATAATTGACCGTGGCGCGGGCAAATTGCCGGTCTTTGGTCAACATCCGGACAAAGGCAACTCGATAATTTTCACCTGGTCCAGGTCGCTCGCCGGTAAACAGATATTGCGGGGTGACAACTGATCTCCCATCAACCGGTGCGCGGGGTGTTCGGTTGCCGGAATCAGTGTTGAGTTCATAATCTCCGCCACGCAATTCAGACACATCAAAGCTGCGAATCACAGGCTCAGTACTTTCGATGCGTGGTCGAAATGCCATTCGCGAAAAGAAGGCCGCCATTCCCCATGCCTGCTCGCGTTTGGTGTTGGTCGCCCAGACATTGAGTGCGTTGAGGTGACCTTCACCGTTGTGGCACAGCAGGCAATCCATGGTCTCAATCCCTAAAAAGCGGGTGCTGGCCTGAACCGCCGCCGTGTCGTAGGTGTCCTGGCGGGGGCCCATTGGAGTTGCCGCTCCGACCAGGTAATTCACGTACCCGGCATCAGCGCTGAAGTTATTTCCTGACCCAGCAATCAACGCCGTCACAAACTGGTCATAAGGCATGTTGCGCTCAATGGCATATTTGATCGCATAGTAGAATGCGTTGCGGCCCTGAGCGTAGCGCACGACATTCGATGACCGGGCTGAATTTTTCAGCAAATCACCCATCCACATCGTCCATCGGTCAACATATTCAGGCGTCCCGATCAATGAATCAACCAGCCGGTCACGCTTGGTCGGCGATTGATCCGCCGCAAACTGGCGAATCTGATCTGCCGTTGGAATGCGACCGGTCAGGTCAAGCGTCACCCGGCGGATAAATTCCTCGTCGGTTGACAGTCCGGCGGATGGGACTTTATCGCGTTCCATTTTGCCAAAGACTTCTTCGTCAATGTAGTTGCGACGGGTGACGGCTTTGGTTTGGGGCGCCGTGGTGGCCAGACGGGTTTCAACCCATTCCGTACTGCCGGAAAGCTCGCGAATATGAGCTTTCGGATTGCCCAACACGTCCGGATCGGTCAGAAATGAACAGTCACCTCGGGCGGTGCCAGTTCGGACAATATCGGTCTCCGGGAAGTCAAAAGTGTCGGGCTTTTTCGATTTCTGCCCACCTGTCGCGGGGATAACGAAGGTGGTTGTGGCTGTAATCACCATCAGACAGCACACAACGAGCAGTTTTAAAGAGGACTTGCGCATACAACCTCCCTCAAGGCTTTGTCGAGAAAAGCGAATCTGTAAGGATGTGAAGTTTTGGGGATTTGAACTTCAGGGACTGAGTGCCGCTTAAGAGTTCATCCTGAAATAAAAAGTTTGGGAAAGTTTTGCAATTTCTGAGTTCCGGGAAAATAGCGAAAGGACAAAAAGAACTGAGGCGACAAAAAGGACAAAAATGATCAACGCATAAGTCCCACATTGTGAAAGAGAAAAGGTGAACAGAGGGTTTTATGAGTTCTGATCCTATCCGCCAACCCCCAACCCCCAACCCCCAATCTTCCCGGCGCCGCCGTTGTGTGCTGGGAGTGATCGTGGTGCTTGGCATCATCGGTGCGCTTGATGCCTTTTTGATCGAGCCCAACTGGATTGAAATCACCCGTCATCACGTTCGGTTTGGCTTGTCGAAACCGCTGAAAATTGCGCACTTGACCGATGTCCATACCACGGGGCTCCACTGGCGCGAACGAAAGTTGCTGGAACTGTTACAGGCAGAAAGCCCGGATCTGATTGTGCTCACTGGAGATACATTGGGTGATGGCTTTAGATATCAGGAAGCCGCCGAAGTCCTTCAACGGTTGCACGCCCCACTTGGTGTGTGGCTGGTCCGAGGCAACTGGGAATATTTCCGACCCGTGCCCAATGACCGTGCCTTTTACGATTCGGTCGGAATCAAGCTCCTGGTCAATGAATCAGCCAGACTCACCGACGAAGTCTGGCTGGGAGGCTTTGATGATGCCGTGATGGGGCGTCCACGAACGGATGCCGTTTTTCCGGAATCTTCATCGGGCAAAGTCTTGCGGCTGGCCTTATTTCACTCACCAATTTTTTATGAGCAGATTGCCGGGAAATGTGATCTGGCACTGGCCGGACATACCCATGGCGGACAGGTCTATCTTCCACTGTACGGCCCACTCTGGCTGCCTCGTGGATGTGGAAATTATTTGGGAGGCTGGTACAAACGGGAAAACTCGCAAATGTATGTGAGTCGTGGAGTTGGAACCTCATTGATTGAAGTCCGCTTTTTGTGCCGCCCCGAACTTGCCATCATTACGGTTGAATGAAGAAACCATTTAGTGGTTAGTGGCTAGTGATTAGTGGTTAGAAATCAATGCTTTCGAAGAAAAACCAAGAACCAAAAACTAACCACTAAGGGAGCGTTAAAAAATAAGTTCCTGGGGCGCGTTCTGCCACGTCCAGGTTTTGGTCTTGCACCGCGAAGCGGTGCCGTTCGGAGAGGGAGGTCGGTTGGCCGCTTTGGGCCTACCACCGGATCCAAAGGCCACCCCTTGTTGCTCCCGCCCCGCAGGGGGCGCGGGCGAAGTGGGGAGCACTGGAGAGGACGAACCTGTTCCCGGTGGTAGCTCACAAAGCTTCGCAACCACCGGCTATCCGAACGGCAGCCCTCCGGGATGCTCAATCCAAATGCCTGATTCCCAAACGAAAACGGGAAATTGATTTTTTACAGTCCCTAACCACTAACCACTAACCACTTTCTTCATTTTTCACTCAAAACTTATAAATCACCCGCTGGCTTTCGTGCGTGGCGGCGAGTTGTCCACAGGCGGCAGTGATGTCACGACCACGTGGGCGACGGATAAATACTGGAAGATCTTTTTGTTTCAGAATGGATTGAAAGGCCAGGACACGGGCTTCGGTTGAAGGTTGATAGGGAAGCTCTGGTGCCGGGTTATGCGGAATCAGGTTGAGTTTGACGGCATTGCGTGCTCGAAGCCGGGTCGTCAGTTTCAAAATCTGATGGGCGTGCTCGTCGTGGTCATTGATTCCATCAAGCATCACGTATTCAAAGGTCATTTTTTCACCCAGAGCGAGTGGAAACGCTTCGCACGCCTGCATCAGGTCAGCGAGCGGGTAGCGGCGATTGATCGGCATCAACTGATTTCGAAGGTCATCGGTTGGGGCTGAGAGCGAGATGGCCAGTCGTGGGCGGTTGGGTTCCTGGCCAAAATCAACAATTCGCGGAACAATGCCGGCGGTCGAAACGGTGACGTGGCTGGGGCGAATTTCAAGTCCGTCAGCGTCTCCCATAAGCTGAATGGCCTGCATGACGTTCGCATAATTCAAAAACGGTTCACCCATGCCCATAAACACCAGATTGATTGGTGGGAGTTTGGCTATCTGGGGTGGGTGTTCTGCCTGGAGTCGTTCCAGCTCGCTTCTCAGAACATACACGACCTGACCGACGATTTCACCAACGGTCAAATTGCGTTTGAGACCAATCTGGGCGGTAAGACAAAAATCACAGGCGAGCGGACAGCCAGCCTGCGACGAAAGACAGATGGTTGACCGGCGGGCTTCAGGGATCCAGACAGCTTCAATGGCTTCGTTTCCATTGACGTTGAAGAGGTAGCGCCGCGTGCCGTCCGATGAGTTAAAGGTTTGCGCCAGCGTCACAGTATCAATGGTGAAGTTTGGGGCCAGTTTTTCGCGCAACGACTTCGGAAGTTCATGAATGTCTTCAATTGAACCCGCCATCCGCTTATACAGTGCCCGAAAAGCTTGTTTGGCTCGAAAAGCCGGTTCGCCATAGGCTGCGAGAGTTGTGGCCAGTTCGGTTCGGTCCAGGCCAATCAGCGAAGGTCGGGCAGTTTGGGATTGGTTTTCGTCGCGGGAAACAACAGATGCCACAGGGAAGTCTCCTTACACTTTTACAGTTTGGGTTAATCAGTCATTGTGAGAGCATTGATTTTGAACGACAAGCCATTCACGTGGATTCGAGCATTGCCTTCAGTCAATAATTCATTTTAAAAATGGTCTCAACTACTGCCATCAAATGGTTTTTCAACCCCAAACCCCAAGCCCCAAGCCCTAAGATTTCTATGATTTACATCAAACATGTTCAAACTCCTGCCGACGTGGAACAGGCGCGTCTTTTATTTGAAGAATATGGCAACACACGCCCTGGTGACCCCGCGTTGGCGGCCCTGGCCTCGGAAATTACCAGTCTTCCGGGTGAATATGCGCCTCCAGGTGGCAGTTTGCTGCTTGCCATGGATGAGGAAACTGTGGCGGGATGTGTCGCCGTGCGAAGGTGGGCGGCTGGAATTGCTGAAATGAAGCGCCTGTTTGTCCGGCCTGGATTTCGAGGGAAGCGTGTTGGCTATCAACTGGCGATGGCGATTCTTGAGGAGGCCCGACGATTGGGACACCGTCGTCTCCGGCTTGACACAATTCCGGGAATGGACGAGGCCCAGGCCCTCTATCGGCAACTGGGGTTCCAGGAAATCCCGGCCTATCGCTATAACCCCAATGAACACACAAAGTTTTTTGAAATCCCCCTGACCGGTGAGCCTCGGGAGACACACAAACCTGCCGCTCGTGAAAAACTGGAAATCGGCATCATCGGAGATTTTCAGCCGGGCTATCGAAAGCACGAAACGACGTCCATGGCCATTCTTGAAGCGGCTCAGGCGCTTGGCGTGAAGCTTAACCTGACCTGGTTTGGCACAAACGACCTGGCAGTGGCTGAAAAGCGGATTGACCTGGCGGGCTGTGATGGAATTTGTGCCGCTCCGAGCAGTCCTTATCGAAATCTGGAAGGCGGTTTGGCGGCCATTCAACTGGCTCGGGAAGCCAAAATTCCGTTTCTGGCCACCTGTGGCGGTTTTCAGCATACGTTACTGGAATTTGCCCGCCATGTCGCCCATCTGAAACAGGCCGAATCCGGCGAATACAACCCGGAAGCCGACGTCCTTTTGCTCAACCTTTCAGCCTGTTCACCTGTGGATGGGAGCTTCAGACTTTCGGGAAAAAAGGAAATCCGTTTCTCACCGCACGCCAGAGTGGCCAAAATCTATGGTCAGCTTGAAGTGGAAGAGGAATTCGCCTGTAACTATGAATTAAATCAACAGTTTCAGGAGCAACTGGTCAATGCGGGATTGAAAGTGACCGGAACAACTGAAGGCGGAGAAGCCAGAGTGGTTGAATTGATCGAGCATCCATTTTTTGTGGCGACGGCCTACCTGCCGCAATGGTCATCGAGTGAGGGCTCACCGAACCCGCTTTTTACTGCGTTTCTGAACGCTGCACGAATGACCTTCCTTTTGAAGGAGGAATGAAGAAAAGACTTGGTGCTTTGGAACCAATATCTTCCAAGCCCCAAGAACCAAAGAGTGGTTCGTGGTGCCAGTTAAGAGTTGAAAAAAAGACTGGTTTTGAATCCGTGAAGCGGGTGACAGTCTTCAAGCCTCGGGTGGAATGAGCGTCAGCGAATGGAATCCGTGGCGTTCATTACCGGTCAGCCTGGCCTGGGCGACGGCGGAATTCATCGCTACCGATTTTGTTTTCCACGGATTCCGTTGCGCTCCACCCGAGGCTTTAACTCTTTCGCCCAGTTCCTGGGTTGCCCCCCCAAAACCGCTTCAACTCTTAACTGGCATTAGTGGTTAGAAATCAATACTTTCGAAGAAGCCCCAAGCCCCAAGCCCCAAGCCCCAAGCCCCAAGCCCCAAGCCCCAAGCCTTAAGCCCCAGGAACTACCGGTTCTGCGGGTCGCCAAACTGGTCAGTGCCAAACGTCCCAAGTCCCCGCAAGGTAAACGAAAACGTCAATTGTCCTGAAGTTGCCACCCCGGTGTTGATACTTCGATAGTTGAGTTCGATGCTGGCACAGCGAAACGCATATCCGACATAGCCGCCGGACCGGATCAACCCATTGCGTCGAAACTGGTTGGCGTCAAGGTTGAAGGCTTTTGAAAAGTCATAGGAAATATTAAACCCGCTATAGAGTCCTCGCGTGTCATTCCCCACATCAATCGCACTGATAATCTGATTGCCAGCAAATGTGCCCGGTTCAAACTGATTGGGAAGGAATTCCAGGCGATTACTATAGTACCACCGCTGTTGGAGTCGGAAATTCGGACGTGAAACTCCGGCGGCGACCCCAAACCCGCGAACCTGGTTTTCACGGGTGTCATAGTCAAGCCGCACATCGGCAAACATTGATGACATTGGCGAATAGCGAACCTTGAGATTGAGCGGGGAAAACCGCCGGATCTGTCCGCCGTAATTAAATCCGCTCAGACTTTGAATTGGAACAATTTGATTGCGTTCGCCTTCAACCAGCGCGCCGCCAAACGTCGGGTCAAAAAAGTATTTCTGGGTCAGCGCAATACTCAGGATTTCTCGGGCTTGCAGGTATTGTTCATTTTTTCCTTGGTTACCTGATTTGCCAGCCGATGCTTGTCCGGAATCAGCTTTTTCGTCGTCATCTTCTGTTTGGAGCGCGGTTTTGTCATCAGTTGCCGATTTGTCTTTCTTGCCTTCCTTTTTGTCTTTCTTCCCACCCAATCGCCGTGGAACCAGAAACCGATTGACCAGCGCATATTCCAGTTCGTTTGTATTGGTAAAGGTATCAAGCACATCAAACCGCAATGTTCGGCCAAAATCGTCAATCCCGGCCACGCGTCGGTAGGTCAGGTAGGGTTCGATCACGTGTTTCATGCGTGGTTTGCCTTCATCGGTGTAAAAAATCTTTTCCAATGCCGGAGGACGGATATCGAGTGAAAAATCAACGAAGTTTCGGAAAAGTGATCTGCCGCTGGTACCGAGGTTACTTACCGGCGTGCCAGGTTTGGCGCGGCCAGCTTCAAAAATCGGAAATGATGTTTCGGCTCGCGGGGTGAGCGCTGTTTTGGGATCAAAGGTATTGCTGTAATAAGTTGATCGAACCGCCACACTCGGCGTAATCGCCCATCCGGCAAAACTGGCAAAGGGGAAGGTCAGTTTTGGCTGGGCGTCGAGGCGCTGGACAAACGTGGGGGTTTCAAAGGTGACCCCAGAATTGATGGTTTCTTCGCGGCGCAATCCCGACAGACTGGCTTCCCCACTGAAGTAGATGGGCAAGTCTTTCAACGGTGTCGGAAAAACTGAAAATTCAAAACTGGGAATGTGCCGGATGTTGACGTCAACCGCCTGAGTTCGGCCATCCGCGATTGGGACGCTGACCCGAGTGGTGCGCGATTCAGCCAGGGCATTAAATGTAAAATTGCGAAAATTATTGTTGAGATACAGTTGCGACCGCTTTTCCGGGTTGAAGGCTTCTTCAACGTCATTGGCAAAAATGGACCGGAAATCAAGGTTGCTGGTGAAGTTGATGTCCACCACCCCCAGAAACCCACGTGGAAAGTGTTGCACACCCTGGGCAAAAAAGAGCGTTCCCCCCTGGTCTGGGGTTGATTCGCTTTCTTTTTCACCGAGCACGCGGTCAAAGACCGTGTAGGAACCAGCTTTGATATAAGAATCATCACTCGTTCGGGCTCGAAACGTGGCGCCGACACCAAACCCGCGTTCGGTGTACACATCACCGCGTAAAAGGACATCCGCACTGTCGCCGAGCGTTTGATAATAAGTGTTTCGGAAAAAGCGCCCGGTATTGGTAGCCGAGCCGGTGCTTGGAATCAAAAAGCCGGATTGGCGCTGGCGGCGATTGATCGGAAGTGAAATGAAGGGAAAGTAGAAGATCGGTACGCCGCGAATTCGAAACAGGCTGTTGCGCGAGGTAATGCGTTTATTGACCGTGATGTCCGTTTTTCCCGAGGAAATCGTCCAGAGTGGAACCGCATCTTCACAGCAGGATGTAACCCGTGCGTTATAAAGCACATACGTGTCAAATCCGGTTTTATCCACCCGGTCAGCGACAAATTCAATCAGCGTGCCGTCCTTGTTTTGATCGGTGTAGCCGGTGGCATCCACAAAGGTGCCTTTTTTGGTGCGGATGTTGAGTTCAGCCTGGGTAGCCGTAATGCGCTGGCGCGGTGCCGGATCATACACCACGTTGCCGGTTGCCACCGCATCGCCGGTTTTTTCATTGTAGACAGCGTGGTCAGCCTGCAGTCGCGAGCCCTGATAGTAGATATTGACGTAGCCATCCGCCGTGTAGATGTCGCCATCCTTGCGTTGTTCATCGGCTTCAAGCAATACCTGTTGCTCGTCACCAGGTTGCGGCGCCGTAATCGGTGCCTCTTTTTCCTGGGGAGCCGCCAGTTGCCGACGCTGTTTCCGTTTTTCTTTCTCAGTGGTTGAATCGGGTTTGGCGTCGCCTTCAACCGGAATCTCAACCGGGAGAACCGGAGAAGTGATTTTCGTTTTTTCACCCGGCTGCGATTGAGGTTCGCTCGGGGGTGCCGGAGGAGACTGCCCGAAAACGTTTGAAATCACGAGGAAGCCGGCCAGAACACAGCAGACAACCCTGGAAATATGAGCGGACATCCTCCGCAAAAAATAGCCGTAAACAGAAAGTGGTGACGCCATGTGATTGAAAAAGAAAGCGATAAAGGGTGGAAAACCAACTGTGTGCTGAATCAAACCCGCGGATTATAGTGATTTAAGGGAAAAGATCAAAGGCAGGGGAGGGAAGCCGTTGTGATCAAATGAAGAGTCATCAAGAAATAAAGCCACAAAAACACCAAAGGCTGCCAGCAATGCTGACAGCCTTTGGTGTTTTTCCTTTGGGATGAGCCGTGTAGGACTCGAACCTACGACCCACTGGTTAAAAGCCAGTTGCTCTACCTCCTGAGCTAACGGCCCGCAAGAAACGTGTAGAAGTTGGCCAGTATAGGAATCATCCCTGGGCTCGTCAAGCCACTTTTTGAAAGTTTTTCCCAGATTCTTTCTCAGATTGTTGATTTACAACGATTTATTGCCGTGTCGCCAAGGTGAGAACCCGATTTGAGCACCCGTCGGCAAATTCTTTCTGAGAAGGGACTTGACAGTCGTGCTATACTGCGCGTTCACTTTTTAATACACCTGCCTGCAGTAAGCCGACTTAGCTCAGTTGGTAGAGCGACTGATTCGTAATCAGTAGGTCACCGGTTCAAGTCCGGTAGTCGGCTTCATTCCTTTTCCCCTATTCCCCATCTCTCCAATTCTTGTTTACAAGGTGATGTGTTTGGGAGTCATTGCCTCGTCGCTAGTTTTTTGTGGCCTGAAATGTCTGGCAAGTTGAAGTGAAAGAAGTGAAGGCGTGGTCGAGAGATATCGTGCCGGTTTCTGTATTCAGGCAAGGAATACACCTGACAGCACATCATTTTCTAATAATGCCCTCAGAATGAAGAATCTGCTTCAAATGCTTCACATTGAAGAATTTTCTTTCCCTGTCCCGGAAAAAATCTAAAAAAAGTCGTTGACAGACCTGCCCTTGATACTTACACTTGCCGTTTCGTCAAGCGCCCAGAATTCTCCTGGGAGTCAGTACTCAACTCAGTTCTGAGATGCAGAGGTACTCACACGAAACCCAATCCTTCGGGAAGCGGCTTCCGGTGGCGAAGTGTTCATTGAAGGTAACTTATTGTGGCGTAAAACAGATGCGGTATCCACACGTCATCTGGCACCTGTAAAGCAAACGATCTTCGTTCCCGCTTTCCCTTCAATTAAAGCTTGACTCAAGCTTCCATTTACGCACGCCACAGAAAAACCTGGCGTTGGGGACGCCTCCATAGCATCTGCATCTGGCCTCCGTGCTTTCAGAACATCCCCAAACCACAATTGAACTCAGTTTATCGAAAGAGAACTGGCTTGGCAGCCAAGGGCGACCTATTGCCTTGTGTCGCTATTGGATGCCGTGAGCCTCAGGCAAAGCATTGACCAGGGAGCAGTTCCTGTTCTTCTGGTGTTGGAATTTATTTTGTTGTGTGTTCTAAGGAGACGTTCGCGTGCCTACCATTAATCAACTGGTTCGAAAAGGTCGTTCACAAGTTAAATACAAAACCAGCAGCCCTGCGCTGCAAGGCTGCCCGCAAAAGCGCGGTGTGTGCACCCGCGTGTACACGCAAACGCCAAAGAAACCAAACTCAGCTTTGCGGAAAGTTGCCCGTGTCCGTCTGACCAATGGAATCGAAGTCACGACCTACATTCCCGGGATTAGCCACAACCTGCAGGAACACTCAATCGTGTTGATTCGCGGCGGTCGTGTGAAGGACCTCCCCGGTGTGCGCTATCACGTGGTGCGTGGAACGTTGGACTCCGACGGCGTCAAGAACCGGATGCAGGGCCGTTCAAAATACGGGGCCAAGCGTCCGAAGGAAGGCGCCAAGGGTGCCGCCGGCAAAGGCGCACCAGTCAAGGGCGGACCAGCCAAGAAGAAGTAGGCGTGCACGCTGTACGAGTTTGTGTTGGCCAAATCCAGACCGGGTTTGGAGTTTAATCTTGAGGAATTCAGTAGAAGAAGAAGCATATGCCAAGACGAAGAGTAGCTGAGCGACGTGAGGTTCTACCTGATCCAGTGTACAACAGCGAGATGGTAACCAAGTTTATCAACGGCCTGATGTGGCAAGGAAAAAAGTCGGTTGCTGAGAAGATTTTCTACAGCGCGCTTGAGGACGTTCGCCAAAAGACTGGCGATGACCCGCTCAAGGTCTTCAAAAAGGCACTCGACAACGTCCGCCCACGGGTTGAAGTCCGATCACGCCGCGTTGGCGGTGCAACCTACCAGGTGCCGGTCGAAGTTGACCAGCGCCGACGTGGAACGGCTCTCGCGATCCGCTGGCTGGTGAATTATTCTCGCTCCCGCGGCGAAAAGACGATGATGGGTCGCCTCTCGGGCGAACTGCTCGAAGCTTCAAATGGCCGTGGAAATGCCGTCAAGAAGCGTGAGGAAACCCACCGTATGGCCGAAGCCAACAAGGCATTTGCCCATTACCGGTGGTAATCCCAAGTCTAACCCTTTTGGACATTGAGTTTTGGAGGCCACCACCTCGACAACCCAACCTCATTCAAAGCTCGGTGGCTAGTATTGATCGAAGGCGAAATTCAAAGTTATGACTAAGCTAGTTCCGCTCAATCGTTTCCGCAACATCGGGATTATGGCGCACATTGACGCCGGCAAAACCACGACGACTGAGCGTATTTTGTACTACACCGGTGTCAATCACAAAATTGGAGAAGTCCACGACGGCGCTGCCACGATGGACTGGATGGTTCAGGAACAGGAACGGGGAATCACGATTACTTCAGCCGCAACGACCTGCTTTTGGCGGTTAGGTGGGGCACTCGAAGGCGATCAGTATCGCATTAATATTATTGATACTCCGGGCCACGTTGACTTCACCATCGAAGTTGAACGCTCCCTGCGCGTTCTCGACGGTGCTGTGGCCGTTTTTGATGCGGTGGCTGGTGTCCAGCCCCAGTCAGAAACCGTCTGGCGTCAGGCCAACAAATACGGCGTTCCCCGCATTGCATTCATTAATAAGATGGATCGTGCTGGTGCTGATTTCTACAAGAGTGTGGATTCAATCCGCACCCGGCTCAACGCCAGACCAGTGGCGATTCACCACCCAATGGGCGCTGAAGAAAACTTTGCCGGCGTGATTGATCTGATTGTGATGAAAGCGGTTACCTGGGATGAGGCCAACCGCGGTCAGAAGATGATTGTTTCAGACATCCCGGCGCAGTACGCCGACGAAGCTGCTGATGCGCGCGAAAAAATGATTGAGGCGCTGGCCGATGTTGATGATGTGATTGCTGAAAAGTACCTCGAAGGCGAGGAGCTGACGGAAGCCGAACTCTACGAAGCACTCCGACGCGAAGCCATTGCCATGAAGATTGTGCCCACGATTTGCGGCACGGCCTTCAAAAACAAAGGTGTTCAGTCTCTGCTGGATGCGGTAATTCGGTTTTTGCCCTCACCACTTGATATTCCAGCGGTTGAAGGCATTGTGCCCCGCACGGATGCGAATGAAACTCGCGAAGCCAACGACAATGCGCCGTTTTCAGGGCTGGTCTTCAAGATCATGGGTGACAAACACGTTGGTCAACTGGCGTTTGTCCGGATTTATTCTGGAACGCTCCAGTCTGGCTCATATGTGTTGAACTCAACCCGTGATTCGAAAGAACGCGTGGGCCGGGTTCTCAAAATGCACGCCAACAAGCGTGAAGAAGTTGATTCAGCCGGTGCTGGTGAAATCGTGGCCGTGGCCGGAATCAAGAATGTCACCACTGGCGATACGATTTGCGACGACAAGAAACCGATCATTCTGGAAGCCATGGAGTTCCCGGCGCCGGTGATCGAAGTCGCCATCGAACCCAAGACGCGCCAGGATCAGGATAAGCTTTCGATTGCTTTGGGCCGTCTGGCTCAGGAAGATCCTTCGTTCCGTGTCAAAGTTGACCCTGAAACCAATCAAACCCTGATTGCCGGGATGGGTGAGCTTCACCTGGAAATCATCGTTGACCGGTTGAAGCGTGAATTTGCCGTGGATGCCAACGTTGGACGTCCGCAGGTGGCGTATCGCGAAACAATTCGAATTGCCGCTGACGGAAACGGCGTGTTTAAGCGTCAGACCGGCGGTCGTGGTATGTACGGTCACGCCGAAATCAAAATGTATCCTGGTGAACCAGGTAGCGGCTTTGTGTTTGAAAACAAAGTCGTTGGTGGCTCAATCCCCCGCGAATACATCAAGCCAGTTGAAAACGGCATTATTGAAGCCATGGGCCGCGGTATCGTGGCTGGTTTCGAAATGGTTGATATTCGGGTTGAACTAGTTTTCGGGAGCTACCACGAAGTTGATTCAAACGAAATGGCCTTCAAAATTGCTGGTTCAATGGCCTTCCAGGATGCAGCCAAGAAAGCCAAGCCGGTTCTGCTCGAACCGATCATGTCAGTCGAAGTCGAAGCCCCTGAAGAATATATGGGTGCGATTACGGGTGACCTGAGCTCACGGCGTGGCCGGATTGAAAAAATGGATGAACGGCCAGGAACGAAGATCATCACCGCCGCGGTTCCGCTGGCAACCATGTTTGGATACTCGACCGATCTGCGTTCAGCGACTCAGGGACGCGCCATCTACACCATGCACTTCAAGTGTTATGAAGAAGCACCGAAGTCAGTGAGCGATGAAATCATTGCCCGGGTGAAGGGGACGGCTGCCTAACTCAATCTGAATGAAGAATATGGAGCGCTGGAAAACAGGTTCTGACGTTCCATTTTTAATCCTCTTACTTCAAAAATTTTCATTCGTCGGAGCAACAGACAATGGCAAAAGAGAAATTTGATCGCAGTAAGCCACATATCAATGTGGGAACAATTGGACACGTGGACCACGGAAAAACAACGTTGACGGCGGCGATCACGACCGTGTTGGCCAAGAGCAACACCAAGATCCAGGTGAAATCA
>JACQXX010000165.1 GCA_016208495.1 Acidobacteriota bacterium
ACGATCCATTGCCATTATCGAAAAAGTGGTCGGACTCAATCATCCGCAGGTGGCAATGGGGTACAACACCCTGGGTGAAATCTATCGGGTCCAAAACAAGTTTGCCCAGGCGGAAACGACGTTTCAAACGGCCCTGTCCCGAATGGAAAAGGCTGAAACTCCGAACAAGCAGGGTGAAGCCACCATTCTCAATAACTTCGCCCTGACAATCTATGCCAAAGGCGATTACATCAAAGCCGTCGAAATGTTGAAGGATGTGGTGGCGAAACGCAAAGAAACCGTAGGAGAGAAACACCCGCTGTATGCAACGGGACTACTGAATTTAGCCGAAGGATACCGCAAAATCGGGCGCTTTGCGGAAATGGAGCCCTTGATGAAAGAAGCGTTGGCGATCCAGCGGGAAATCAGCGGCCCAGAGAGTTTTCCGGTCGTGGCTTGCCTCAATAATTTGGGTGATTACTATCGCGAGACTGGAAATTATGGCCTGGCAGAAATCAATCTCCAGCAGGCACTGGCCATCTTGGAGAAAACTGTTGGGAGTCAAAGCCCAGAACTGTGTCCAACATTGATCAATTTGGGTATTCAAGCAGAAGCCCGATTTGATTACCAGGTGGCCGAAGCGTATTACCAGCGAGCACTCATAATCCAGCAAAGCCAGTCTCCTATCAATGAACTGGATCTGGCAACCACCTTTGGAAACATCTCCCGACTGTTCCTGGCCAAGCGCGAACTGGATAAATCACTCGAATATCAGAACCGATCCAGAACACTGTATGAAAAGGTGTTGCCGGCAACACATCATCAAATCTTTTCAGAGTATGTCAGAATAGCGAATCTATTCTTTGCCAAACAAGATTTTGTCCAGACCAGGAACTGGCTTGACACCGCACAGGCATTTCTCTCGCGTCAATCAAATCCACGAACGGAAGATGCTTTTTTTCTCTTCACTTCATATGGAAAACTCTGGCTCGCATTGAATGACCTGGAAAAATCGGAATTGTATTGCACGCAAGCCATTGAGGTCGGAAAACAATTACCCGACAAAAACTCGGCGTACCACCTCAGCCCTTTCTCGTCGCTGTTCTGGGTTTATGAACAAAAGCAAAAATACCTCAAAGCAGCGGAATGCCTCACCTACCTGCAAAATCAGACTGAAGAAAGATGGGTGAAAAATCTGGTTTGGGGCGCGGAATCCCAAAAACGCAATTTGATCACAAACCAACGCAATCAATGGTATGGCCAGACGATCTGGTTTCACCTTCATCACAATACCGAGGCACCAGACTTTGGGCGGGTTGCCCTTCAGGCAATTCTGCGGAAAAAGGGCCGTGCGCTGGAGGCCATGGCTGAGAATATCGATACTCTGCGTCAGCAAAGTTCACCAGAGAATCAGAAAATTCTGGATGAACTGTTTGTCGTACGCAGTCGGTTGTCCGCATTGAGTCTGCGCGGACCCGGAAAAACCCCAATTGAGCAGTATCGAGCCAGACTGAGTGATCTTGAAAAGCAATGCAGCCAGCTTGAGACCAAACTCAGCACCCTCAGTTTTCAATATCGCCAGCTTGCCACTCCGATCAATCTGGATGATATTCAGGCAACAATTCCTAATCAGAGTATGCTGATTGAATATTGTGTGTACTTTCCATATTCCACTCAAACAAGGACCTGGGAATCGCCTCGCTATGCAGTCTATACCCTGAATCGAACTGGAAAGATTGGGTTTGCTGATTTAGGAGAGCAGTCTGAAATTGACAACCTGGTCAAGGAGTTTCGGCAGGCGCTGGCAGCGGCTGGCGACCAGCGCAACCTCACCAAAATCAACCTTTCAACTGAGCGCCGAAGGTCACTCAACCAGGTCCAGAAACTGGCGCGTCAGCTTGATGCAAAACTCCTGCAGCCGGTTCGGAAGTTCATTGGTGACAATGACCATCTTCTGATCTCACCTGACGGCGCCCTTAACCTGATTCCCTTTGCCGCATTGGTGGATGAATCCCACCGCTATCTGGTCGAGTCGCATGAAATCACCTACCTCTCCAGCGGACGCGACCTGCTTCGCCTCAAAGACAAAGTTCAGACCCATCAACCGGCCCTGGCGCTGGCCAACCCTCAATTTGATGACGGTCCCGGCCCAACCCTTTTCGGTCAGCATTTTGATCCACTGGTTCAGCTTCCCGGCGGCGGACAGGAAGGCAAATTCCTCAAATCCCTCTTTCCCAAAGCCCAGTTGAAGCAGGGTTCTGATGCCACTGAAACTATTCTGAAACAAATTCAACAACCGGAATTGCTTCATATTGCCACCCACGGCTACTTTCTGGAGCCAGATAAGGACGCCCAGGCAGTCACCGAAGTCCTGGATAATCGTTCCCTCAGCCTTGGCCTGTCTGACCAAACTGTTTCTCCTGAGTTCATCCGACAATCAAACCCGTTGCTACGCTCAATGCTCTTCTTTTCGGGTGCCAATCGTCCTCAAGCTCCAACCGAATCTGGTGATGACGGCATCCTGACCGCCCTCGAAGTCGCCAGCCTGAACCTCTGGGGGACAAAACTGGTGGTCCTTTCCGCCTGTGACACTGGGGTCGGAGAAGTCAAACGCGGGGATGGCGTCTTCGGTCTACGCCGGGCGCTGGCCCTGGCCGGGAGCGAATCCCAAATGATCAGCCTCTGGCCGGTTTCTGATGCTGGCACACGCGAGTTGATGTTCAAATTCTATCGCCGTCTCAAAGCCGGTGAAGGCCGTAGCGAAGCCCTGCGCAACGCCCAGCTTGACCTCATTAAGAACCCAAAACGCAGCCATCCCTACTTTTGGGCGAGCTTTATTCAGTCTGGTGAATGGGCCAATTTGGATGGGAAACGGAAGAAATAAAAGAATGAAGAATTGAGAATGCCGGATACGGATTTAAAGGCTAGCAAAGAGAAATCTGATTTCCAGTGTCTTCCTCGTGTTGGGGGCTGATCAGTTGTTTGTACAGATATAAATTCTCACAAATCCATCGGGGGAGAGCAAAGTGTGGAACCCCAACCAGTGGCAGGGTAGGTTCGTTGAGCAGGACTGCTCGTTCAACAAATTCCTGGGTGAGGGAAATCATATTGAGTAAAGCGGCATACCGACTTTCTCGAAGTTGTTTCCACCATTCGGTTTCCTCACCAAAGTTTCCTTCATACGCCCGCTGATATTCCCGTCTCAGTGAAGCAGCCAGTGCCTGGTGAATCTGATAACACACCACAATGGGTGTATCAGTTGGTTCTACCTCAAAGAGATAATGAGCCAGATTGTGAGTGGAAGGTAATGAGGCATATCGCTCATTCAGAATAAACCCAAGTGTTGCAAATTCATCTTCGGTAATGTGACGGTGAATCAAAAGCTGGACTTCCTGACTCAGACTCAGCCACAGGTCAATTTTATCCATAGCGCGTTCTCCTTTGGTCACGTTTCACAAGAATAATCCAAATCTGTTGGCTGACAACTGCAAAATTGAGTAAGTATCTTACTGAGAATCCCAAGGCATTTTGAACCACGAAACACACGAAATACACAAAAAATCAAACACTTACCGAATTCAATCGGTCAGCAAATCTATAACAGGGCACGGAGTCAGGTCATTCAACCAAAGGAATCTGGTGAACTACTGACTATTGGCTACTGACTACTGACTGACTTTTGTTTATTTTTTGGCCAGACAATCCCAAACATCTGCCATGACCAGATTCGCGGCGGCTTGAAACTGTCCACTGAGCGGATCGGGTTTTTGCCTGACGGTGACAGTCCAGTCAGGCCGACGGCGAGCACCTTCTAAAATCCGCTCTTTGACCAGCGGGTCAGATGCGAAAACAACCAGTCCTTGAATGTGGTCTGTTTCCCGAAGTCTTTCCAGAAAATGAAATCCTTTGGTCGAATCCTGTTGGGCCAGTCTACTGTCAATCAAGACGGTATCCGAATTGGAGATATAGTCCCAGGCCAGGTCAATCGTTTTCATACCAACCACCTGTCGTGGGTCGGCCTGAAAGCTCACTCGTCGGAGTTCGTCACACAAGCCGACCAATGTTTCTTCGGTGTCTTCAATCACCATTACATTTCCACTCAATACCGGGCGATTGGCTTTCTCAATTGCCGTGCCAAGCTCGGCTTTGAAGATGCGACCCAGGGTTGTTTGAAGAAAATCGGCATACTCCTGAACCAGATCCCGGCGGGATGCCCGCATCTTGGGCCGGGTCATGGCCTTCAACAAAAATGGGCTCATGACAACGGTGCGAATCACCGAGATTTTGGAATCATCGCGCCATGGATTCCCCATGAGGGTGCCATCAGGAAGTTCATCAACCAGTTGACCGATCATTCCTTGTTTGTGCAACCGGCCCAGGAAATCACCCAGCGTCCCGCCATATTCTTGTTCGCTGAGGCTGGTCATTGACACGACAAATTCACGAGTCAGAGTTGGACGTTCTTCCGTTGGCAAGCATTCGGTAAAAAATCGTGTCACCGCCCGATTGAGCACGGCGAGTGATGACGGAATTTCAAGACCATTTAATTCCGGAAATCGAATAATGGACGGGAAGGTATAGCACAGGATGTTCAAATCAGGGTTTTCACACAAAAATGAACACCCAATCCCGGATGGTGAATCCGATTGTAATTCTTTTTCGAGCGTCGCTTGCAAATACCTGGCCCCAAGGACCGACTGTGCCACAATGCGTCCATGGCCTTCACGATTCAGCGGAACGGTCTTATGGGCCAGCCAGATGGCGGCGCCCGATGCACCAGGGCGTGAACCTTCCAGAGTGTATTTCCCAAGTTCTCCGATTTCCCACTGTTTCCCGGTTTTTTCGGCCTTCAGCGTGGATTCTGACGGTTTTTCAGTCGAAATATTGAGGTAGGGCGCGTCGTAGCGAATAAACTCCCTGACCCGGTAGTCCCGATAAAACACTGCACCGGCTGGGTAGGGGATGTATCCAAGTTTGTGCGGGTCAATCGAAACCGAATCGCATTGGCCTAAAGCAAGCGAATGCCGGACCCATTCCTGGCTCTGGGTTTTGGTCCAGGCGACATGGTTTGGGATTTCGCCGCGCACCTGAGATTTGAGTAATTCCCACATAAACGTGGTGATTTCTTCGGTTGATTGTTCAACGGAAGCCGAAAATGGATGCGACATCGCCAGGGCATAGCCTCCGTAACAGGCATCTCCGTGCAACCAGAAATCGGTGTTGTATTCCTGTCGGACAAGCTCTCGCAACGCCACAATCTGAGCAAAATCATCAATCGCACCTTCTTCAGTTGAGCCATAAACGCCGACCACTCCCAGAATCACATCCTGGTTGTGCAGCGCCCGATGAATCTGGTCCCGCAACAGGTCGGAATCTAATCGCATATGTGAATCGAGTTTGATTTTCACCAGATTGGATTCACCTAGCCCGATGATGCCCAGGCTTTTTCGGAGCGAATAATGGGCATTGGTACTGAGCAGGACTTTAAAATTTTGAGGGAAGGTAAACGTGTTCAATGTGCGGCATTGATTTGAAAGTTCCATCAACCCCAGTCCCAAAAAGGGTTTTACATATTCGCCGATTTCATGGTGTTGCCCGGCAGTGTCCGAAAGCTGTTTGCGAAGTTCAACAATTTCGTTGATTCGGAGGTTAGTTAGTTGATTCCGGCCCACAAGTTCTTCAAACGAACATCGTTTTCCAACCCCAAATCTGGATAGGGTGGCGGCCACAGCTTCATTTCTGGAAAATTGACCCCGTCCCTGTGCATTTTCAAGTGCCAGGGCGAGCTGGTAAGGAAAAAACCGCACGCTCCGCGCAACCCACATTGATTCCAGATTGGCACCCGTTCCGCCAGAACATAAATGCCCCCAGGCTGAGGTGTCAGGATCCAGGTGCAACATCCGGGCAATGAGTTTCAACGCCTCGGATTCAAACTGGAGTGTTATCGTCGAAGCTTCAGAATAGATGTTGTTCTGGTTGTACAACATGGTTGCCACATAGCCAACCACACCGGGGATCAGCAGGTCGCTCATCATATGACCCAGGTAGCGAGGGCTAAACCCAGGGGCGCTGCGTTTCAAGTGGGACACCATTTCAAACAACCGGTCGTGGATCAACTCCCGAAATTCTTCAAATTCCGCATCACGCCGATCACTGGCACGAATACTTGGCTCGTCTTCCGGGTGAAAATTCCGCCGCCAGTAGCAGTAATCTCGAAAAGCATCCAGGATGAGCTTTTCAAAGAAATCTTCATTTTCAGCTTTGGGCCCTAAAAACCAGGCTTTGAGTTGCGACGAGAGGACAGGGGCATTTTTGTTTTCAGACATATGATACCAGTCAGTAGTCAGTAGTCAGTAGTTCATTAAATTCCTTTGATTGAAGTACTTGACTGTTTCCTTATACCAGGTATTTATTGCAAAATAGTATGATTTGCGAAGGAGTGAAGCTCTTCAGAGTTGATTCTGAGACCAGTTTCCGTCAACCCTGAAACTCTATATTTTCACTCTTTCACGACTTCGCTGTTTTCAGTTTGTTTGCGCCGGCTGACGGTTATGGTGTGTTCTGTGTGCTCAGAATGAATTCGATACCCGAGAAGGTGGCAAATTTCAATGACATACCAGCGGGTAATTCGCTGGTCCAAAATGTATGTTTCAGGTTGGGTGGGGTGGGCACTGACTCCGGGGAGCCAGGGGAGCAGGCGATCAGCCTTTGCTTTTCGGAGCGAATTGGAAACTTTGAGCCAGAAGGGTTTAATTTCGCGAACTGTGAAAAAGCCGTCATTACCCTGTTTTTGATAGAGCGGCATAAAAATGCGGCAGTTTTCAGAGGAATAAATCAACCCTTTGCGATCTCGCGCCAGAATTTGACCAACCCGGACAGGTTGAAAATTGGTAAAGCCAGGCCACATCATAAACTGATCTTCTTCGGTGATACCATGCCGATAGTGTAATTCCAGCACCGGGGGAACGCCATTTGACGCCCGCTTTAACCGCTTTTGGAATTGATCATAGTCCGTGATTTGATCTTTTGAAATACATCCGATGGCTTCAAGGAGGATCCAGACCGCTGCTTCGTGATTATCAACCGAGGTGTACGCCGTGTGTTGACCGGCTTCAAACCCGATAGCGTCATAGCCGAGTTCATTGATGTGGTTGAGAATCGTGCCTTCGATGGATTCTTCAAGGCCCAAAATCAGTGGCACTCTCAGCGCCATGGCAAGGCGTCGGTTTTCCAATGTGTCACTGATCAAGGCAAATGGTGCTCCCTCAGCCGAAGTGGTGTGCATATCAAACACCAGCACCGGGCCTTGTTTGCGGGCAATGGCTTTGTCCAATTCCGCGAGCAATTCCAGCAATTCATGATCTTCTGAGTCCAGTTCACCAGGGTGGATTGCGTTTTTGGCTGATTGAATTTTGGCGCTGGTCCATTGCCGATTGAGATCTTTGCTGAAAAACCGACACTCGGAATTTAAGGCATTCAGATTTCCTGACAACGCGACAATCTCACCTCGAAACGAAGGCCGGGTTTCAGTGAGCCGGTGCATGACACGTTTTAAGGCGTGAACTCCGGCGGGTTCGTTTCCGTGGATGCCGCCAATACAAATCACCATTGGTCCGGGTGAGGTTCCACCATAGGTACCGATGACTCGTTGAAATTTTGGGGGAGATTGGGTGGTGACAAGTGTTTGGGCGAACACAACAGATACCTCGTTTTCTTTACAAGCGGTTGAATTGTTCAAGATGCCGGGCGTCGTGAGCGGCTTCAACCGCAAAAAAACGGGCCACTTCAGGATCGCCTTGTTGGATGTGGGTAATGGCGAGTTGACCACTGGTGAGCATATTTTCCCTGACCGTTTCCCAGTAGGTTTGAGTCATGGTCATTTCCGGTTCGGACTCGGACGCCAAAATCAATTCACCACATTTTTGGCAGGCTAATTCGCCATTCGGTAGGGTGGGCACATAAAAAGCGTTGCTACAATTATGACAATCTTTATACGGGTGCATAGTCACGCTCCAGGGAAAAAACAGGATTGAATAGAGAAACCGAAAGATTTGAGAACCTCAATTGATGTGGAGCAACTTGTGTTCCAGTCCGGCTGGTTTGGTATTGACTGTAGGGTGAGAGGCCGAAGAAAACAGTCAAGTAATTTAATCAAATAAACTTAGCGAACTACTGACGACTGACGACTGACTACAAACTGGTATTATTTCGATTGTATTTCCAGGTGAGATGACTCTGGCTTCGTTGAACTGAATGAAATGGGGAGTTTTCCACAGGACTGTGGGCGAATCTGCGCATAAATTATATGAATTCCGGTGATTCAATAGCAAAAGAGGGTTGGTATGCAAATTGATTGATTCAAAGTCAACAGGAGTGTTCTTTTATGAAAAGGACTGGCCAACTCATCCCGATAGTTTCAGAAGCGAGGAATTATGAAAGTGCTTATGGCGACCGATGGATCACAGGATGCGCTGACTGCGATGCGGGCAGCCGTCCGGTTAGTGCGAAAAGAAAACAGTCAGATTCAGGTGGTGTGTGTCATTCCTGAATTGTTCCAGGCAAAGTCGAAGTCTCGTGAAACGGGCGAGGAATCGCGGCGGGTGCGTGATCGCTATCGCCGACAAATTAGCCGCGAAACCAGAAAAATACTGGATGAAGCGACGGGCGTTCTGGCTGAAGACGGAATTTTGGCTGAAGGAGTGATGGAGTTCGGCTCGCCGGCCAATGTTATTGTTCAAAAGGCAGCCAACCAGGATCTGACGGTGATCGGAGCACTGGGGAAATATGATCGAACCCGGCTCGGGTTGGGTCCGGTGGCGAATCGGGTCATTGAATCAGCCCCAGGGATGATTCTGGTCGGACGTGAACTGACTCCCGAAAAATCCTTGAGGATTCTGGTCGGGGTTGATGGTTCAGAAGCTTCGGAACAGGCGCTCAGGAGACTGGTGGCTGAATTTAATGTGAATTCAGCCGAAATCACACTGATGCACGTGGTGGAAACTCCCTGGATTAAACTGGGCCTGGATCGCGATTTTCTGGATGCTCCTGATGAATGGAGCGATCCGGGTGATCAGGTGCTGCACCTGGAACGTGAGCTTCGTGCTGAAGCGGAAATGCTGGTTGATGAAGCCCGACGAATTTTACAACCCTATCAAGTCTCGATTGATACCGTGATTGAAGAAGGGAACGCGGCAACGGAACTTCTTGGGCAAGTCGAAAATGGAGACTATGATTTGATCGTGCTCGGTGCCACCGGGTTGACCGATTTACGTCATGGGCTGGTTGGGAGTGTTTCAAGCAAAGTTGCCTGGACGGCTTCGTGTTCGGTGTTGATCGTGAAAACATCAGCTTGAACTGAAGACTGGTAGTTTGAATGAGTTGTGGTCTGGTTGAATCATACAGACAACCAGACCAGTTTATTTGGACGAACAATTCCCTTGACGTCTTTCGTGTGAGATTGCCCAGGCAGGAGCATCCTTCGGAATTTGCCGGAGCAGTGCCTTGCTGTAGAGATGGTAGTCAACTTCGACCGAATGACGTGGCGTTTTGACGAAATCATAAGCCGGGTGGTTGATCTCCCATTCAATCAATTCCCGAATGTTTGCTGGCGGGTGCCAGTTGCCAATCAGCGCGTTGGCCACCAGTTTGGACTGCAGATCAGCCAGCGGCCAGATACAGCCCATCGGTTGAATTAAGCCAATGAAAAAAAGCGTTGGGTAGTCGGCGTGAAAGATCTTCAGGTAGAGTGGAACTTCCGTTCCGTCAAAATCAACAAAGTTGGGTTCAAAAAATGGAAAGGTGATATGAAACCCGGTGGCCGCAATAATGACGTCAATTTCCTCGGTTCGGCCATCCATAAACACAACCTTTTTGCCTTCGAAGCGAGCAATGTCAGGGCGCGGGTGGATTTTGCCGTGGCGAATAAAGTACAAAAGCTCGGAATTAACCACCGGATGGGTCTGTAACAATTTGTGATCGGGTTTTTGGAGACCGTACAATTCGGGCTTGCCAATCGAAAAATCCAATCCGATTTTGAGCAGGTGGGTGCGCAACGATTGTGGCAGGAATTGTAATTTGGCATTCACCACATCTGACGGCAGGCCAAACATAAACTTCGGAATAAAATAATAGCCCCGCCGCATACTGAGGACCGTTCGCTGGGAAACCCGACTGGTCTCAACGGCGATGTCACAGGCTGAATTCCCGCCGCCAATCACCAGCACGTGCCGATCACGAAACGGCTGATTGGTCTTAAAGTCATGCGAATGAAGCAGTTGACCGGCAAATGTGCCTGGATAGGTGGGCATCCGTGGGTTCCAGTGATGTCCGTTGCTTACCAAAACCGAGTCAAAGGTATCGGTGGTCCCATCACTGATTGTCACCTGCCATCGGTGATTGGGTGCTGGCCGAACGGCAATGACTTCAGTTTGAAATCGGATAAAGCGGAGCAGGTCAAACTGGCGCGCGTAGCTCTGAAAGTAGTCCAGCAATTGTTTGTGGGATGGATAATCTGGGTACTCTTGAGGAAATGGAAAATCCAGGTACTGGGAAAGCGTCTTTGAACTGATGATATGGGTGGTTTCAAAAACACTGGAATGGCTTTGCTGAAGTGAAAATGCCCAGTTTCCACCTACCTGATGACTTTTTTCGTAGACGACCAGGTTTGTGATGCCGACCTGACGGAGGTTCTTCGCCGCAGTGATTCCAGATGGGCCGGCGCCAATGACACAAACTTTGAGTTGATCTGGGGAAACCATCGTGTATTCCTCATTGATTGAATCTGTTTCAGTGGCTCCTTTTTAGCACTTTGTCTGGCTCACGGAAAAGGAATGGACCGAACCTGCAAAATTTGTTCAGCCCGTGAAGGAAGAAAATGCTTGCACCTGTGAAAAATTGAGATATATTGCTCTGTAATAACTGAAATCCCGCACATATATTTTGTTCTTGGAGGAACAGGTTGTGGTTTTTCATCTTGTGGTCATTGGAATTCTGTTTTTTGTGGTGTATGGCGTGATGGCCCTTTTTGGCCAGGGTGTGTGGTGGGTGGCGTTAACGATTGCAACGGTTGTATATCTGGCTGGGCGATTGATGATTAAAAACGCGTTAAAAAACCTTTTCCTGGCACCATTTAAAGCCAAGGGGGCTGTCTTGCGGGGCGCCCAGGCCCAGGTTCATTCGATTATGAAAGTTGATGCTCCAGTCAAAGAGGCCGGTTTGGTATCAGATGAGGCCGAGGAAATATCAGAGACCCGACCCGACCGGAGCACCTGGAAGTATTACGAGATTGACGTAACGATCAGCCCGCAAAGCCAAAACGGAGCGTTTTCACACTGGGAGCCTGGTGAACTTCGACTCTTGCCCATCCATGCCGAGGTGAGCCCAGACAATGACGATGATGAAGAGATCAGCGAACTTTCAAAGCTTGAAATCTTTGAAGAAGGGATCTTTAAACCGGATGAAGGATACAAATTCCCTGGTTCCCAGCGATTGCGGTTATTGACGGCGGTTCACCCGGCACATCAACAAGTGAAATTTGCCTATTACTTCGAAACCTTTGGAAATCTGACACTTCCAAACTGATTTTAGACGCCAGTTCCTGGAGTTCCTATGATTGATCATGATCGGTTGTTTAAAGAACTCATCTCCACGTTTTTTGTTGATTTTCTTGACCTCTTTGTTCCTGAAGTCCTTGAATATCTTGATGTTGGCTCGCTTGAGTTTCTGGATAAGGAAGTCTTCACCGATGTTACTGCCGGTGAGTGTCACGAGGTTGACCTGGTCGTGAAAGGCAAGTTTCAGGGTCAACCAGCCTGCTTTTTGATCCACGTTGAGTTTCAGGCTTCAAAACTGGGAAGTTTTCCGGAACGGATGTTCACCTATTTTTGTCGGTTGCGAGAAAAATATGGCCTGCCGGTGTACCCAATTGTTTTGTTCTCTTATGACGAACCGTTGGTTGCGGAGCCAACTCGCTTTGAAGTCCGGTTCCCTGATCGGTTGGTGCTGCAATTTGACTATGCTGGCATCCAATTAAACCGGCTCAACTGGCGAGAATTTTTGGTGCGAAAAAATCCACTGGCCAGCGCGTTAATGGCAAAAATGAAAATTGCCGTTGCAGATCGCCCACGTGTTAAGGTTGAATGTTTGCGTTTGCTTGCGACCTTGCGGCTTGATCGAGCGAAAATGCAAATGATCTCTGGGTTTATAGATACCTATCTCAATTTAAAAGGAAAGGAACTCACTGAGTTTCAATGCGAGATGCAAGGTATTGAACCTGATGAAAGGCAGGAAATTATGGAAATTATGACCAGTTGGAAAGAAGAGGGCTTGCAGCAGGGCTTGCAGCAGGGCTTGCAGCAGGGCTTGCAGCAGGGCTTACAGCAGGGAAAAAAAGAAGGCGAAGCAACGGTGTTATTTCTTTTGCTCCAGAAACGCATTGGGACAATTTCAGAGACTATCACACATCAAATCAACGAGTTACCTGTTGCCCAACTTGAATCCCTGGCGATTGCCCTCCTGGATTTTCACACTGAAGCTGATCTTAAAGCCTGGTTTGACGCCAATGTGACCTCGATTGAAGGCACAAATTAACTTTTTTCTCTCCCGCCTGTAACTTTTCCCCGGCATACCTGTTTTACTGGCTAAAACAGGTATGCCAAACGATCACGATCAATTCACCTATCATTTCCGCGAACTGTACCCCAAACTGTGCCGCTTTCTGGAGGGCCTGGTTGGAAAGTCGGCCTGTGCCCACGATCTGGCTCAGGAAACGATGCTCCGACTCTTCCAGCAATCAGACCTGATTCCGGCGGAAGAGATCCGGTTTTGGGTTTTTCGGGTGGCTCGAAATCTGGCCTTGAACGAACTGGAACGCCAGCGAACCCGATCAAAGCTCAGTGGATGGGTGGTTTCTCTGTTTGGCTCACCTCCTCGAACCCCGGAAGTTGAACTGGTTCAAAAAGAAGAAACCAAACTGGTGTTTTCGCTGATTGGTCGGTTACCAGATCACCAACGGGCGGCGCTTTTACTCCGCGAACAGGAGGAGATGTCCTATTCCGAGATCGCACATGTGCTTGGGGTAACCGAAAGTAAAGTGAAGATTGACCTGTTTCGGGCCCGGATGGTGCTTCGTGAACAGCTTATTCAAGCTCGTCATCCGCAAAACCAGGAACATCCACCTGCTCGAAAAGGAGCCGCACAATGAATCCGCACTGCGAGTTGACTGAAAAAATTTCCCTGTTGATTGATGGCGAACTGGCTCCGGAAGAAACGCCACAGGTTCGGGCGCATTTGCTGGTGTGTCCGATATGCCGGGCGGCCCACAGCCAGTTCCTGGAACTCCGAACCAGCCTGCAAACCGCTGAAACACCGACGGATTTCAACCGCCAGGTTCAGGTACTCAAGACTATTCTGGCAACTGATAAAAAGCCCACCTGGCGACATCCGCTCTTCATTCCCTGGCCAGCGCTGGTCGGACTGGCACTGATTTCATTTATTGGAGGAATTACCTTCCAATCAACGATTACTCCGAGGGATAGCCAATCCAGAGCACCTGAAAAACAAATTCAACCCGTTGCCAATCCACTGTCAGCAAGAGGTGAAAACCGAACATTCGCCCGATTTGATCGAGGGGAACGCGCTGAACTGCTGGTCATTAAGCAGCCAATCAAAGCGGAGGTGACCCAATGAACCGGAAACAATGGATTCGGATTGGATTTTTGATTTTCTGTTTGATGGCGCTGATTACGGTACACCCGCATATCTCTGAACCCACCACAGCCACCAACGACCGGCTGGATCGGATTCAGTTTCAAATCAGGGCAGTTGAAGAAAGTACGCGCCAACGAGCCATTTTGAGCGAATCTATCATTGAAGGGCCGCCGGGAACTGATTTTGATATCACGCTGCAGGATGATTTATTTCGATTGAAAGCCCAGTTTTTGACGGATGTGATTGCTCCTGGGCGGTTGAAAATCCGTGGAACGCTCACGACAAAGCGGCTTTATGGTCAGTCAGAACGCCAGTTGCCGCTCTATGAAGAGGATTCCCAGGTTCATTCGCTCCAAATCGGGTTTGACGAAGCGCTGGTGTTATTTCCATTTGGTCGGAAAGGTGGGGATGAGGTCTTAAAAATTGAAATTACACCACGCGCCATTCAGGCATCTGGACCGGCACAAAACCTCGTGATCAAGCCGGTAAAAACTGACTTGAATGGCAACATTGATATTCAAGCCCGAAAAGCACCCCATAAATTTTTAACGGTTGCCCAGTTAACCAAAAATGGAGTTGTGGTGGCCGAAGGAAAATCAGGCTGCTGGTTAGAAGAAGTCCAATCCATCCAACTGATTCCGCTTCAAATCCCGAATGCTCCCGCCGTTCCAGGACTGGCGGTTGATTTAACGGTCAAAGAAGTTCCATACAGTCAGCCAAACTCAACATTTGGCGTAAATTTTGACATTCGGGGTCCTGATCAAACGGTATTTGCCCGAGGCTGGAGAGGTGTCGGTGAATTTGGAGTTCCACTTCAGTACTCACTGCCGAATGAAATTCCTGTCAAAGCTGAGGAAGGATGGGAATTAAAGCTGACAGTGCAGGTTGAGAAATAACACAAGTCAGTCGTCAGTAGTTCGGTAAGAGAGCGTTAAAACACAACTTCCCGTTTTGGGTTGGGGGTAGCACTTCGCGGTGCAAAACCAAAAACCGACATGTAAAAGGTTACTGACCTGGGTTGCTGACAGCTTACTGAATAAACACTTTTACAAAGGAGAAATTTAAATATGCAGAGGTCTGTACAGGGAGACGTGTGTCTTGATAGACAGGGAAGAGATGAAAGTTTGATTTGGTTTATCCCATTGATCATATTGGTTTTCATCGGTGCTGGCATGGCTATGGGAACATCTCTCCAGGCGAGGATCCGGCTGGCGGAAAATTCGGTCATTGATCCACAGCTTGCCACTCGATATTTTCAAGAAGCCAAAGCACTTTCTGACCGCGATGGTGGCCGAACATGGGGCGTGCCATTGTACGGCCCAATATTGTTTGTTGACCCTGAGACCCGACAGGTCGTGACCAATCAGGCTGATACGGCGGGAAATTTAAAACCAGCCAGTGGCGTATTTACAGGCACGCTCCCAGCCGAGGTGACCTGTGCCAATACGGCCACGGTGTGGGCTGGGGTTGAGTGGACAATGATGCTCTGGCCATTGCCTTCGAACCAGCAGGAGCGAGCCCGGTTGATCACCCATGAACTTTTTCATCGCATTCAGGAAGAAGTCGGTTTTTCAGCTTCAAATCCGGTCAATGCTCATCTGGAGAGTGAGGCTGGGCGGGTCTGGCTTCGGTTAGAGTTTCGAGCCCTGGAGCGTGCGCTCCAGGAAACCGGGCCAGATCGAAAGAAAGCACTGACTGATGCGTTGAAGTTCCGTCAGTTCCGTCAGGCTTTGGGAGAGACGTTGCAACGCACTGAGAATGAACTCGAACTCAACGAAGGACTGGCCGAATACACCGGGGTTCGATTGTGCGCCCGTTCACAACGCGAAGCTGAAATCCTGGCTGCCTACGGGCTCCGCCAGGCACAGGCGAAAGCCACATTTTCGCGATCTTTTGCCTATGCTACCGGGCCAGCCTATGGATGTTTGCTCGATTCAGTGAATCCGGCCTGGCGAAAACACCTCAAATCCAATCGCGATCTGGCATATCTGGCAGGCAGGGAATTTGGAATTTCCCGGAAGCCAGTTGCGGAGCTGAAACTGCGAAGTGCCGCAAAAATATATTTTGGTGACGAAGTGATTGAATTTGAATCAGTTCGGGCGACCAAACGCCGCACGCAACTGGCACTCTATCAGAGCCTGTTGGGTGATGGTCCAACGGTTGAATTCCCCCTTGATGAAACGATGAATTACTCATTTGACCCCAATTCAGTCATCGCGCTCGACGAGAATCGGACCCTGTATCCGTCTCTTCAATTATCCGCAGCCTGGGGTGTGTTAAATGCTTCAAAAGGGGTGATGTTGTGTCGGGAGGACGGCAAATTTTCAGTGGCGTTGGTTTCCGCGCGCGGGCTTGAAATCGAGCCAGCTATCCAGGGCGATGGCTGGCAACTGGACCTCAAATCAGGATGGAAGCTTGAACCAGCGGAGAAAAAAGAAAAATTCAGGGTTGTGAAAAGCCAGTAATCTAGTTTGTCGTCAGTCGTCAGTCGTCAGTCGCTCGCCAAGTTCTTTTGATTGAGTTACTTGACTGTTTTCTAATGCAAAGCGTTCGTTGCAAAATGGGATAAGACCTGTCAACATCGGACTCAGCTCCCCAAATCATTTTGATAGGAGTCTGATAATGCTAGTATTTCACACCTTCCTGACTTTCTTTTTGAGTTCAACTTTCATTTGTATGGGACAACCCCTTGCACCCCAAACTAAACCAACCCCCAGCTCTGTAACCAATCAATCATCATCCTCACCAAAGCGGCCTGGCGCGTTCCTTGGCGAACTCACCTGGCCGGAAGCTGAAAGCCGACTGAAAACTTCACCGATTGTCATCATTCCATTTGGCGCCGGGGCAAAGGAACACGGTCCTCATTTGCCAATGAACGCTGATCAAAAAGTGATGGAATATCTGGTTCAGCGGGCGGTTGAAAATCATCCCGTGCTGGTCACTCCGCCGGTGCTGCATGGATGGTTTCCCGGTTTTCGCGGATTTCCAGGAACTGAAGTGGCTGACCCGCAGGTCTTTCAAAAATATATGTTTGAAATTGCGATGAGTTTGGTGAAGGTGGGCGCCAAACGGATTGTTTTTTTGAACACCGGCATTTTCCTGGCCACTGGACTTCCGATTTCACAAACTGCTCGTGAAATTCGGGTCCAAACCGGTGTGCCAACGCTAGTTCTTTCCTGGGGAGACCTGGAAACTCCGGAATTGAAAGCATTGCTTCAACAAAAGACGGGCGGTCATGCCGATGAACTGGAAACATCGATCAATCTCTACTTGCAACCTGAACTGGTGCATATGGACCGCGCCGTGGTGGACTACGAAAATTCAGCCGACAAAGGATATCCCGGCTATAAACCTGGGTTATTTTCCAGAAATCCTCAAGATCCTCAGTATTCAACCACTGGCATCACTGGAGATCCCACACTTGCCACGGCTGAGAAGGGACGAAAAGCCCTTGAAATCATGACGGCTCAGTTTATGAAAGCGCTTGACGGATTTTCCAGGGAACCACTCACCACCAAATAACCCTTTTCGCAAGGATCAATGGCTGTCACTTTTTGCTTCAAAATAATTCAACGACTTGTGGGGTGCCTGATAGTACTCCTGGCAATTGAGGCTGTGTCAGCCCAGACCCGGTCCCAGCTTGTGCCATTGGGAAAGGAATGTGACGTTACTGCGTTGACACCACCAGCCTCCAAAACCATTGAAATCCAGCTTACAGCCGGTCAGTTTTTCAAAGCGGTGGTTGAACAATGTGCCCTGGATGTCGCCGTGGTGCTGTATTCACCGGAAGGAACAATCCTGGCTGAAGTTGATAGTCCAAATGGGGGGTTTGGACTTGAAGTTGTGAGCTGGATTGCAGCGCAGGACGGGACCTATCGGCTTGAAGCTAAAGCATTGGACGCCACCGCTCAACCTGGGAAGATCTGTTATCAGGTACTTGATTTGCGCGAGAAAATTCCGGCTGATGTCACACGACTTGAAATCCAATCAAAACTCCAGATTGCAATCAAAAGCTGGAATCAACAAACCCAGGAAAGTCAGGCGATAGCCATCCAAACCAGCCAGTCAGGCTTGAAACTCGCCGAACTCCTCAATGACCCGGTTGATCGGGCTCAGTGCCTGACTTATCTCGGTGATTTTTACTATGCGACCAATCGTCAGAAACTGGTGGTTGAGATGTATGATCGGGCCGTTTCAGATTGGGAAAAAGCCGGGCTGGCAGCAGAACGAGCCCGATTGCATCCACTTTTGGCACAGCTTTATTATATTTTGAGAGATTCTGAAAAAGCGCTGGTTCATTCAAACCACGCCGTGCAGTTATTGAGCCCAAACGGCAACCAGGAATCATTTGCCCAGGTTCTCAACCTTCTTGGAAATATTTCAGCCGACCAGGGGAAAAATCAGGACGCGCTGGCTCAGTATGAACAGGCGCTCGCAATCTATCAGAAGCTTGGAAATCGAGTCGCGGAAGGCATTTTATTGGTGAATATCGGCGAGCGGTTTATTTCATCCGGAGATACCCAAACTGGTTTGAAGTATCTCAACCAGGCGTTACCGCTTCTGCAAAAACTTGAGGATCATACCTTCGAAGCCAATACCCGAAACAGCCTGGGGCGGGTGTATTTGCTTCAAGGGAAATTTCAACCGGCGTTGGATGAATTGAAACTTGCGTTGACCCTGGCCACGCAAACCACCAATGTAGGGATGCAATCCATCATCTTAACCAATATTGGAAATCTGTACCGGCTGATTGGCGAACCAACCAAAGCTTTAACCACCCTCAATCAGGCATTGGAACTCTCTCAAGCTGCTGGTGACCGCCGCCAAAGCGCCGGTGCGTTACTGGCACTGGCCAGAGTTCACCAAACGGCGCAAAACTGGTCACTGACTCGCTCGGTCTGCGCTCAGGCCCTTGAGCTGATCAAACAGGTTGGCGTCAAACACCTTGAAGCTGAAGTGTGCCAGATCATTGCGATTGTTGATGATTCAGAAGGAAATATCGCGGCGGCGCAGGAGCAATATCAAAAAGCGCTCACCATTCGGCAAGCCATTGATGACCGCATCGGCACGGGAAATACCCTGATCAATCTGGCTGGGATTCAAACCAAGCTGGGGAACCCCCAAAAGGCACTTGAATATCAACAACAGGCGCTTGAGGTGTTTACCCAGATTGAAGATTCCCAGGGGCAGGTGCGGGCATTTATGGCTCTGGCCCAAACCCAGGCCAGAATCGGCGATACCCAAACCGCCATTACCAGCCTTGAACAGGCGTTGAGTCGCATTGAAGCCCTCAGGTCAAGCATTGCGGATATCGAGAACCGGGCGAGTTTTTTTACCACGGTTCAGGGAACCTTCAAGTTATACATTCACCTTCTGATGCAGCGTGGAATTGGTCACCGCAATTCAGAAGCCATCGCAAAAGCCTTTGAAGCAAACGAGACGTCCCGGGCACGTGGACTGCTCGATTTATTGGCTGCGGCTCAGGCCAAAATCAATGTCGGGGTTGAACCCAAACTGATTGTCCAGGAAGAAGCAATCCGGCAAAAAATGGTAGACCAGTCAGCCTACCTTTCGAGGTTGCTCAACCAAACGAAACCCGATCTTCAAAAAATTGGCATTGTACGTGCAGAAATTCACCGATTGAACAATGAGTACAGGGGGCTTGAAGAAAAGATCCGGGAAAAACACACCCGGTATGCCGAACTGACCCAGCCAATGCCAATTTCAGTGAAAGTATTGCAACAACAGATTTTAGATTCTGAGACCACACTCGTTGAATATTGCCTTGGGGAAGAAGGAAGTTATGCCTGGGTCATTACACAAACCGAAATCCAAGCCTTTCGTCTTCCCAAACAGGGCGACATCGAAGCCCAGGCCAGAGCGTTTTGTCAGGCGCTGTCTTTTCAACCTGGACGAACCCGCGAGTTAAAGCTGGCCAATATCACGCCCATCAAAACTTCGTTGACGAAGGCTGGAAAGGAACTGAGCGAGGCAATTTTGTCTCCAATTCTCCCAGTCTTAAAAACCCGACGGGTGTTACTGGTTGCGGATGGGGCATTACATTTTGTTCCGTTCAGTGCCTTACCCCTTGAAGATACAGCACAGTCCACTCAGCAAAAATCAGGGAAAGCCTCTCCACTTCGAATGTTGGAACGCTATGAAATTGTCAATTTGCCGTCAGCGTCAATTCTTGCCACCCTTCTTTCTGAATCCCACCCTCAAAATCCAACGCACAAGCAACTTGCCATCTGGGCTGATCCGGTTTTTTCAGCCCTCGACCCACGGTTGAACCAGACAAAACGAGAAAACCAACCTGCCACATCAATCCGCCCGCGCAATCAGGGCTCGCTGGTCAATCAGAAAGACCCGCTTCTGCTGGATGAAAGTCCGATTTGGAATGAACTGAAAGAGATTGAAATCCCCCGCTTACCAGGTACCCAAACCGAAGTGCAATTTTTGAAACGGCTTATCCCGGCTTCCAACCTGTTTGTTGCCAGTGGTTTTCAGGCCAATCGGCAGACCTTGATGGAAACTGATTTGAGCCAGTTTCAAATCGTGCATCTGGCGACCCACGGATATGTCAACTCAGAACATCCTGAAAATTCGGGCTTAATTTTTGCGCTTCGGAATGAACAAGGTGAAAAGATCAATGGATTCTTGCCGCTGGCAGATGTCTACCAGTTAAAACTCAATGCCGATCTGGTCGTGCTTTCGGCCTGTGAAACGGGTCTGGGCAAGGTTTTACTTGGGGAAGGTCTGGTGGGGATGACCCGTGGGTTTATGTATGCCGGCACCCGCCGGGTGGTGGTGAGTTTGTGGTCGGTCAGTGACCGGGGAACGGCGGAGTTGATGAAACGCTTTTACCGACGCATGCTGACCCGGCGGGAATCTCCATCGGTTGCGCTTCGTGGTGCGCAACTCGAACTCCTCCACTACACCAAATACAAATCGCCATTTTACTGGGCGCCGTTTGTGATTCAGGGAGATTATCGGTGAGTTGAAACCGGGGTTCCCGGTTCTCGAAGAGGGCGCGGTTCAAAGCAACAGCGCCCTTACACCTTGTCACCTTGTCACCTTGTCACCTGTCACCTGTCACCTGTCACCTTGTCACCTGTCACCCTGTCACCTGTCACCCTGTCACCTGTCACCCCGTCACCTTGTCAACATCAGGTGCTGTTGCTCCAGTGACTCGACAATAATTTCAAGGGCTTTTGATTTGGAAATTGCCGAAGCCGCAGCCCGCGAAATCAGGCGTTGAATCGAAGTCGGGCGTCTGGCTTCGGACAACACCAGGAATTCATCACGGGAAATATTGACCAGCGAAACGCCGGACGCACTCGGAACACATTGCAAATACAGTTTCTTTTTCTCATCCACCACAGGAAGCGCCGGCAATCGAGGGGCATCATCACACAGCACCATGGCCGGCATTAAATTGACTTCAAATAAATAGTGCTCAATTTTCTGAATCGTTTCGATGGTGTTGCCTTGAAACCGACCGACATCAACTCCAGGGGAGAGCCGAACTTCCTGATGTTCATCAATCGAACCGGGCAATCCACTTTGTACTGGCCTACCGGCAGCTTCAAGTTCACGGCGACAACCCGCCATCAATGTTTCAAGCTTGAGCACGTTGGGCAACTGGGGTGCCGTCAATGTTCCTTGTTTGATCAAATCTGCCAGAAACTGTGAAAAAGCCAGGCCCATCGAACCCCGGTTCTGGACCGAATTGTGAAAAAAGGGGCTCGAAAAAAACTGGTCAAGCGAGGCCAGGGACCGTGTCTCGGCCAGAGCCAGCGTGGTTGAGGCTTTAAACTCTTCAACCAGCGTCCGCAGGGTGCGTTTGCGCCGGAGCGGGTCATATCCCCAGGCGCGGCGATCCACCTGGATGAGTTGCTGCCGTTCGGTCGGAGTCAATTCAAGATTCGTCAGTGCCTGATCCGGGCTGGTATACACCTGGGCGACAAACTGGTCATCAAAGAGCATCCGCACCACCAGCCGCTGTAATGTGTGATAGCTCATAACCGGACAACCTCCGCCAGAGACTGATTTGAAGCCGGAAACAGGGCATTTAAGCGGGCAAAATTATCAAGGCAGGCTTCAAGCACGTTGTGTTCGCATTCATACACAATGGCGCGCAAATTGGAGGCGCGTTTGACCACGTGTTCCAGGATTTCCCAGGTTTCAGGAATTGGTTCTGGAGAATGGGTATCGTCAACATAGCCAAACCCATTGGATTCAACCAGGGTGCCGCCGGCCACGTGGATTTCAATCACCCGTTCAAATGGGAATCCATCAAATCCAGTCAGAGGTGAATGGCCCCGGCTGTGTTGAAAAATTGAGAGGTGGGCGCAATCGAGTAAAATTCCGCAATCTGCCTGATCCGCCACTTTTCCGAAATAATCCAAAATGTGCATGTCACCCAGATACACCACCGCCGGCGGGTTTTCCGGCAGAACCAGCCTTCCGGTTTCAGACTGAATCCACTGGATGGACTCCGCCGTCTGAGTGGCCGATTCCTCGCACAGAATTGGTGGCATCAGCATCTGGTGGCCGCGTTCACGGGGCCCAAAATGCCACCGTCCGGCATCTCCGCACAACCAGGCGGCGTTGATTTCGGAAGCCAGCATCTGAGTTCGAGTCAACCAGTGACGGTCCGAGTCAATTTTTTCTTCCAGGTTAATATCCAGAAAGTGGTATGTAGTCGGAAGACCCAACCCGGCCCAATGTCGGACGTGTTCATCCAGCCCACGGTCAATATCACAGCCATACTCAAAGAAATGAAGGAGTTCCGGATACAGCTCTTTCATTCCGCAAGCGTCAATTCCTTTTGAAGCCGAGCCGTATTCGCCCGAAATACCAACGCCCAGCCGGGGAAGGGTTTGGAGGTGTGTTTGAAAAAATGAAGATGCCATAAAACAGGGTTCAGGGTTCAGGGTTCAGGGTTCAGGGAAGAAAAGGATTTTAGCCCGGAACGGGCGTCGTGCAATAGCCGTGGTGGGAAAATCCGGGTTCCGCGCTTCTGGGTTTTCGAATTTATGTCCTTTATGTCCCTTTGGTCCTTTGAACCCTAAACCCTGAACCCAAATCCTGACCAGATGACCGAATGACAAGGTGACAGATGATTTCTTTCATCCCTCATCCTTCATCGCTCATCCCTTCCAAAAACCCTAAACCCTGTTTTCCTCAGCGTGCAATCAAGGCATCAAGCGCGGGATTCCCACGGCCAACTTCCCACGGCGTACCAAGCAGCTTGTAATTCAGACGAGGTGTAATGCCCAAATTGCGCCCCATCTCGCCGCTTAACAGTGTCATCCGCTCGACGGTTCGGGCATTGGACAGGCGTCCGGCGTCAATGTAGCGGAAGGGCGAGCCTTCGACCAGTTTGAAAAAGACCTGTTTGGCTTCGGGGTGGTCACTGACGACATAGACATCACTGATTTCAGTTCCAAACTGCGGTTGATCAAAGACTTCCCACCAGACATTTTTAAACGCACCAACCACTTTGGTCTCCGGGAGGCGCTGCTGGATCTGTTCGGCGCTGCTTGTGTCCCACGGCAGGATAAAATCTGAATAGTCGTCATTAAACGGGTTGGTGATATCAATCAAAAGCTTTCCAGCAAGCTGTGTTTTCCAGCTTACAAGTTCGTCCAGTAATCCGTCACGAACAAAGATTGAAGGCAAAATAACCGGAGCGGTCAGTGCCTCCGGATAGGTTGCCGGGCGCAGATTTGGTTGGTTCAGGCTGTCAGTAATTCGTTGAGCACGAGCCACATCACGGGAAGCCAGTAAAACCTGGTTTCCAGCTTGGGCAAAAAGAAGAGCCAGTCGGACGCCCATTCGTCCAGTTCCAAGAATGCCAATTGTCGTCATACATCGCTCCTTTTACAAAAGCTACCTATCAGAAGGTAGGGAATCAAGAATGAAAAATACCTACCTTCTACAAGGTAGGTTTGTTCCAGAAAAAAATTAAATTTCGTCGAGTAACAGTTTCAGCAGCCCGTCGCGGACATCGGCAAAATAGACGTTACAGTCTCGCGAACGGGCGATCAGAACGCCGCCTTCTAGCAAGGCAAACGTCATTTTGGCCACCTGTCCGGCATCGCCCTTAAATCGGAAGATGCCTTCTTCGCGGCCTTGAACCAAAATCTGCGTCAGTCGCTGTTCATTTTCCCGATAGAACCGCCTCACCAGTTCGACCGATGGGCAACCAAGCGTCGCCAGTTCCGCCCCAATCATCCCGCAGAGGCACGCTTTTTCGCCCGCGCTGTCAGATAACGTCGCTTCAAAGAGGCCCACGTAGTTGAGCAGCTTGGTTTTTCCATCAATCGGTGCCGTCACAATGTCATCAACCAGACCCAGAAAATTCGCGTTGTAACGGTTAAGCAACGCCGTAATGAGATCTTCTTTGGTCGGGAAATGATGGTGAATACTGGCTTTGCGGATTCCAACCGCATTGCTGATATGCTGGTAACTCATGGCATTGACGCCAAGTCGTTGGACAAGCTCCTGGGCAACATCAAGAATGCGAGTTCGGGTATCAGTGGTGTTCATGGTAAAAACATCCTACTAGAAGGTAGGGAAGACCTGTCAACCTTTTTCTCCAGGTTGGCTCAAAACAAAAACCGCTGATGATATTCTCGCCAGCGGTTGAGAGGCTGAATATTATACCATTTTGGAATGAAACCATCGTATTACGGGAAAGCTAAATTATTGAAAAAATTGTATTTCCCTCAGTCCTTAGCCCGATACCCTCAGCCCAAATTCGTCTTACTGCTCAGGTGTGTCGTTTTTCAAAATATCCACCAGTGTCGTGAATTTTCGGCCTTCGACGATCACCAGATCAAAGTCCCGTTCACCGGCAAAGCTTCCGATTCTCAGTCGGGATTCGTCATTTCCGGCGGGCGATTCAAACCGGAAGAGTCCACCGTCTCCAAACCA
>JACQXX010000166.1 GCA_016208495.1 Acidobacteriota bacterium
CAAATACACTATCTGCATCTCGTGGCGGCAAACACATGCTTTTTTCCTCTTCTTTCTTCTTTCGATTTTTAAAAGCATGAGTTTGCCCTTTTTTTTCTATTTGTTACAGTCATTATTTTCTTATCCTGGCGCTTATGGGGGCCAACCCCAGGGGTCCAAAAGTATTTTTCACTGGCTGAGTATGACGGGAAATTGTATGCCGGGACGGGGGATAGTGGCCAGATTTTTGTCTTTGACGGCGTTTCCTGGAGCAATATGGGCGTGGCGTTTGGCGGGACGTTTTACGACTTGCTCGCTTATAACGGAAAGCTTTATACCGTCTACGATACGGTGTATGCCTATGACGGCGTGAGTTGGGCGGTGGCTCAGCCTTCAATCGGGGCAATTTCATTAGCGGTTTATGACAACAAACTGTTTGTCGGAACCGCGAATACGGGTCTGGTTCATCAATTTGACGGGACAACCTGGAGTTCCGTTTGGGTAACGTCCGAACCCATTCTCACTGAACTTGAGGTCCACGACGGTAAGCTTTACCTGGGGACCAATCCTGGTGGACATATCTATGCCTTTGATGGGTCGAGCTGGTCGCTGTGTTTTGACAGTCCTGAAGAAACAGTTGGGGCGCTGGCCAGTTTTAATGGCATGCTGTTTGCCGGAACGTCCAGTTCTGGTTTGATTTATCTGATGGGCGGAACGGCGCCATCCTCGGTTGATTTGTACCTGCACGCCAGCGGTTCGACGCTGTTTCTGGATAATCTGGCCCCAGGTGGTTCAACCGCTAAATTTCGGGATTCTTCATCACTCAATTTCAACAGTGGAAATCCCTGGAAGGAGATTGGAACCTGGGACTCGGTCGCCGGTTCGATTCCACCTCCTGCCACCACGCTCACCGAACTTGGTGACCTCAAAGTATGGCTGGGGCTCAAGAACAGTGATGATCAGGGCACCCGGTTTGATTTGCGGGCAGAAGTTTATAAAAACGGCGTTCCGATTGCTGCTGGGGAAACGCTGTGTATTACCGGAGTTACCCGAAATCCGGCGCTTGCGAAAGAAGTGCTGGTTGCTTTTGGTACAATTCCCAGTGTCAGTATTACTTCGACGGATGTCATTTCAGTGAAGATTCTGGCTCGGATTGGAACTGACGGTGCCGGGGGGCTTTGTGGAGGGCATAGCAACGCGGTTGGGGTGCGAATGTATTTTGACAGTCTGAGTCGTCCGGCTAACCTGAAGGCGACATTTTAGATTGGGGATGAATACTACAACGAGGTTTCAGTTTTAACCTGCGAAGCGGGTGGGAGAAAGTAGCCCCCGGTGCAACCGGGGGATCGGTCGGTCGTTCCCCTCAGCCTGCGCAGCAGGTGGCAGAGAGTGCCTGAGGAAGTTCATGGCAATTAGGGGGATACCGGTGACGGCACGAGCATTCGTTTCTCTCTGTCACCTGCTGCGCAGGCTGGGAGGTGGCGGCATTCGATTCCCCCGGTTGCACCGGGGGCTACTCTCTGTTACCTGCTGCGCAGGCTGAAACTGAATTTTCAGCTTGTTCCAAAGAAACCCATCACGGAAAAATTTACAGAAGGTTATTTTTTAACGCCATCTCAACCTCTGAACTGGAATCATTTTCTGAACGACTATAGGTGGTGGTTGCGGCAAACTATTGAATCAGGTCGAGTTTCACGACATCAAGTTCCACGCCAAAGCTATCGCCCCCTGACACACTGACCGTCAGTTGGTGATTTCCAGGCAGCACATTGATTGGACCAAGAGGGTCATTCACCTGGAATATATTCCAACCATTGCCGAAATCCCCAGTATCCTGAGCCGAAAAGGATCCAATCGGGGTATTGTCAAATTGAAGCGCGACTGTTTCCAAGGCACCAAAATTATCGTTGCTGTAGCGGACACTGATCTGGTAGCGCGCTTCGGTCGGTGCTTGAAACGTCAATGTTCGGGTTTGGCCTGACAGGAGCAACACGGTTGTTTGGTTTGAGGCATTGGACCGGGTCATGAGCTGTCCTTGACCTGTTCCTTGTTCGGCTTCAAGCACATATTGCCTGGGGGTATTGAGCCGAGCCAGGGATCTTTGGATGTTCGGATTGCGCTCGATGAGCCTCCAGATCAATCCGGAACGGGCATTTTCCAAATGCAGCAACATCGGTCCCTGGTCAATGGCAAACAATGCCCGCTGCACCCAGGTTCCAGTGCTGCGCACCCAGGCACGATTGGCAGCGGATGGAAGATTCATCCTGCGTTGACTGATGTCATTATTGAAGGCATCCGGCAAGCCAAATTTCCAATGCCAGTGTCCGCGTTGCCAGGCTTGTCGAAGCGCGGCAATGACGCGTGTTCGCCAATCCGTTCCAAAGCTCACGGCATTTATCATTCCATAATAGGCAATGGTGCCATCCTGGTCTGGTACAGGATTACAGGCGATAGGCGGCGCCCCATAGGCGTAGTAGCCGTCGTCCGGGCCTTCCGCCGCCGTGATTCCCCAGGCAGTTGGTCCATACGTTGCAAAACCTTCAGGATTTTGGGTGGCATATTGCATTGCCGCCAGCATTGCCTGTCTGGAATTCTCGTACCAGTTCACCAGATTTTCACCTGGGCAGGCTGGAAACAGGATGGTCTGGGTATTGAGAAAGGCATGCAAAAACTGGTAGGTAAATAACGATCCGGGATATGTCGTTACGATCCCATTTTTGATGCAATCTCGTTGCCAGGCACAGTGAACTGAGATCGGCACCGGATGTGTTTGCGAACCAACCGCCAGCAACGTCACAATTGAGGCTTCGTCAGTATAAAAATCCAGGGTTGCCGGGCTCCCATCACTCCGACTGGAATACCCGCCTTCATTTTGAGCGTCAGGGATGTTGAATGGCGGTCCTTCACGGAGTTCGTTTGGTTTCCAGCCCAGATAAAATTGGTGCGACCCCGGTTCCAGCAGGAACGGCCAATCCACTTGATCATAAATGGTTTGGGCCAGGGTACGGATTTCAGTTTCCTCGGGTGTGGTTCGGTCAAAATAGCTTTGTGCCGCGAGCACACCCATCAGCGCCAGGCCGGTGTCAATCGTTGACAGTTCAACCGTGTTGAGTGATTCGTTGGCGGAAGTACCTGGAAAGTCAAAGTTGAGTTTTCGTCGCCCATCAATTCCAAGAAAGTGGTAGAAAAATCCTCTATGTCCAATTCGGCCAATCCGGTCTGGTCCAAAGCTGGTTGCATTGGACAGCAGGCGTAAGATCGAGCGTGCTCGGGTGATTGCTTCGGTGCGGGAAATCCATCCTCGTTCAGCACCGATGGCTAAGGCAGGAAGGGCAAACCCGCCGCCGCCAACCGTCAGCAAATCGTTAAAGGTTGAGCGATCCTGCGGTATCCCAAGCGAAGCTGGCTTGCGACTGGACCAGTCCAGAAAATATTGAAATGAACGGCGTTCGAGCAGATCGAGTAACTCCGTATCGCTCACCGGCTCAATGGCTGGTCGGTTTGGAACAAACGAAATACGATGAAAATCCAGCGTGCCACGGACCGGGTTTGTAATCCGATCAGCTACATTGCTGCGTTCAATGACAAAATTGAGCACCTTGGATTGGCGCAGATTCAGGTCCCGCCCGCCGATGATTTTATAGTTTGCTGGACTGCGAAAATTCCAGGTGAGGGCTACTGGATTGGTGGCGGGTTTGATCAAGAAGCGGGTAAATCGTCCACCGCCCTGGGTGTCTTTGAGTTCAATCCGGAGAAAGATATTTTTCGATCCTGGATTTCTCACCTGGAGAAGTACCCTTTGAAAACTCCGACGACCACCTGGTTCCACCAGGACTCCATCTACATTGTCCAAATCCAGCACATGCTCTGGAAATGAAATCGTTTGGATCGTTTGACCATCAAAAGTCGCCTGGGTATCGGTGAGTCCAAAAAGGGAATGGAAGACACCGGTAAATGCTTCCACATCCTGATCAATTGAGAAATTCCAGTTCAGTCGAAACCGACAGGGCTTACCTGTCTCGCAGACCAGCGAGGATTGTCCATAGGGTTTCCCATTTTTGTTGATGCCACCCGTATTGCCGGAAAATTGATTGAACCCAAAATCAACACTGGTCACAATGTTGCTAAAATCCTCAAGAACAGCTTCCGGAATGGTGACAAGTGCCTGGCCAGATCGGAGGTTCGGTCTCAATTTTGATTCCATTCCCCAAAGCTGGCCTGGCATCAGGACGCCAATCGTGGCCGGGAGGGTCAGTTTTAAAAAATCCCGTCGGGCTTCTTTCGATGGTGACTTCATGGCTCAACCTCCTTTTGCCAATAGTTGATACCAATTTGGTGTCAGTAGCCAGGAGTCAGTAATGCGAATTCAGAGCTGAAAAAAGACAGGCTTTTTTTCACTGCTTCTACCGGATTTTGTGTTGGAGACAAATCAGAAGAACCAATCAGTCAGTACCACCCGCGTCAGTGGGTGGGCCGGCTTGCTTCCAACCCCACCCGCTCACGCGGGCGGTACTGACCTGTCCTTTCTTTCCAGCACTGACCTAGCATAACACAAAATCCGGTAGAAGCAGGAAACACTCCCCTTTTGTTCTCAATTAGATTGACTTTGCTCGATGGGACAACCGAATTGCCTATGAAGTTGATCCTTCTATGGCAACCAGCGCTTTTGTTGCCCTCTACGGTTCTTTTGGCTTTACCCGAATAATCTCTTTCACTTCAATCACCGTATCTTTTTTTGCTTGGCCGGATTGAAACCCTATAGCGTCAGTATTGCCACCCAAACTAAAACCATATCCTCCTCCGCCTGTAACAAGCCCATCAATCAATGCCGTTGCTATTTTTTCGGATGAACTCTCTGAAGCGCTGATGGTCACCTGGCTATTCTTTTTTAATTTGAGTTTATTTTTCTCAATTCGTTCTATTCTGGAGGTGTAAAATGCCCAATATACGTTATCAATTCCCTTTACAACAATGATTGCATTTTTTTTCGCTGCTATGAGCTCACGGATTTTGGTTTCAATAATGTCTTGAGAGGGTTGCTCGGAATTGCCAGGGTTTCCTGTTATCGAAGGACTTTGATCCTGGACAGGCTTCGATTGAATATTTTCTTCTGGGTTTGAAGGCTTTTCCCATGCGAAAACAACCCCGCCGAACAATATGATCCCAAGGATAATTAGAAGGGGAAATAAAAGTATTTTTGATGGCATATCTGTTCTCCTGTGTGTTGATGCTCATTGAATCACCAAAGTCAGTGTTCCAGTTCGTATCCGGCCTGAATCATCCCTGCCAGTAAAGACCAGCGATTGAGTTCCAATCGGCGCTTTACTTTTTGCCTTCAATTGGAATGTGGCACTGTTTCCGGCAGTGTTGACCGAGGCTGGAGAAAGTTTGCACTTGAGGGAGCGAACATCCGGCGGTGTAATGGTCACGGCACCCGAAAAACCACGAATCCGGTTGATGGCCAGCCGCACCTCCGCTGACTGGTTTCGAGACACCGTGACGGTTGCCGGGTCGGCCTGGATTTCGAAATCCGGGCCCAAGACCGTGACGGTGACGGTCGCCATTCGCTGGACCTGATTGACGCTCCCAAGCACGGTCAAGGTATAGGTACCTGCCTGGGTTCCGGTTTGTGGCGACACCGTGACCATGGCTGTTTCACCTGGCCTGAGCACTGATGCCGAAAGGGTAACTGAGAGTTGAGACACCGGAGGATTCACACTGGTGCTGACGGTCACCGGCTCGGAAAATGGACCAAACCCCTGAACCGAAAGATTGAACCGGGTCGTCATCCCGACTTCGACGGTTTGGGACGGTGGCCCAGCCGTGATTGAGAAATCGGCGACCTGGATCGTCGCTGGAATTTGGATGCTTTCCCCAGCCGCCGTGCCAATAATTGAAATCAAATAGCTCCCGACTGGGGTATCTGAAGGCAGATTGACGGTGAGGGTCGAACTGGTTCCTGGAGACAGACTGGCGGGTGAAAATTGGGTTGAAATGTTTGTCCCTGACGGAGTCACCACTCCTTCGAGCGTCACTGGTTGACTTGAGCTTCCGGTTGCCTCAACCATCACGGAAAATTGAACGGAATGACCTGGGAAGCCGGATTGGGATGCGGGCGATACACCCAGCGTAAAACTTTGACCTGGATCACCCAGGGCCGCAAGCTGGTACTCTCCAGTTCGACCTGAAGTCGTCGAATTGGCCAGAATCTGATACTTTCCACCAGCAGTGAGAGTCATTGTAATGCGTGAATTCCGGTTTCCACCACCGATATCATTATTCGACGCAATCAGTTGGCCTTCACGAGCGAGAAATAAAAATGGATCAAAAGCGGTTGCGTTGAGTTGAAGATCCACACGTTGACCGGCTCGACCTTGAAACGTGTAGACATCAACATAACTTCCATCATTGAGCGCACAATCCCCAGCACTCAATGCTCCGGTCACATTTTGTGGAATCCTCACCTGTTGGCCTGAACAGGAGGTTAGTCTCACCGAATATGGGCCTGTCCGTCCTGACGCAAATGAATTGGCAAACAAGACATAGCCTCCAGTTTGGGGCAACAGGAAGGTGGCACGGGCATTCGTTCCATCACCGCTGTCATCATCACAGGTCACGGGAAGACCAGTTGACGTCGTCAGAATCAAGAGCGGATCAAAAACGGTTGAATTCAGTTCGATGGTCACCAGTTGTCCGCCTTCACCGTCAAATGAGAACAGATCCGCATAACTGCCATCACTGAGTCGGCAGTCACTGCTGTCGAGGAGACCGGTTTTTGTTTCTGAAAAGGTGATGGGGGTTGATGATTGACCACACTGGGAAGGAGAAACCGGCTGGTCCCCAGCCAACGTGAGAGTATAGCTCCCAGTCCGGTTGGCGGCATATGAATTGGCAAAAATGAAGTATCCTCGCGTGGCCGACAATCTTCGGGTAATTCGGGAATTGCTCCCGAAACTGTCATCGTTGGTGGCCAGGACCGTCCCGCTATCGGTTGCCAGAATTAAATAGGTGTCAAAGATGGATGATGAAAGTTGAATATCAACCGATTGCTTGGCTGAGCCGACGAAATAATAAATGTCCACATAACTTCCATCATTGAACCGACAATCACTGAATTCCAATGCCCCCTGCACGGTTTGTGGAACCGAGATGATTTGGGCGGTACATTGTTGTTGACGGGCCGACTCTTGAATGAAGTCTGGGTGGTGTGAATCCTCGAAATGAGGCCATTTATCGAGCCGTGGGGCATTTCCAGAATGGGCCGCCTCTGCACTTTGCCGGGCCATGCGGCACAACGTGGCTTGAATTTGCCCTTCTGTCACGGCACCTTCCAGGTATTTATTCAGCGGCCACGTTTGCCTGAGTTCATCATCTTCCTTTTGAAGAAGATCACTCTCGACGGTACTTTCATCCATCCGCAATTTGGACCCAGGTTGAGTTTGAGACCACTCTGGATCAACAAATGGACTGCTCTGATACGTTGTACTTGGACTTGCCAGCGGAGGCAAAATCAGGATGAACAGACCCATCCAACAGGCCACGATCAAGAATCGAGGGGAAGGTAACCAGAAGGGGCGTTTCATCGTCTCCATATGTCCTCACTTTTGATGCCAGTTAAGGGTTGAAGTGTTTTTTGGTTTTCATCCCCGTTGGGATGGAGTCAGGTGAGCCGGCGGTCAGCGTCGCTTTGGACGCGCCACCACCGGATGCGGGTCATCTCCAATCCAAAATTCCCCGCCCAGCCAGCCGCCGCCTACGGCGGCTGGCTGGGCGGGAGTGAGGAGGCAACGTTTTCCCAGGGTTAAAACCCTGGGCTACGAGCCTTCCACCCCCTTCGCAGGTTAAAACCGAAACCTCGTTGTAGTATTAGCGCCTTACTGATTTGCCCTACCGAATTTTGCCTGGATTGCGGAAGCTTCCCACGCCGGTGCCGCTGTTGTTGGGTGTGCCGACCAGCGTCCAGGAGCTGGTCGGGATGAATCGTCCTTGAATCCGGTTGTTGAGGGTGTCACCGACGATCAAAAATGGTCCGCCCGCATAGGGGCCGGTCAGAAACTGGGTAACCGTGACGCCTTCGGGCCGGTTGACCTGACCCAACAGTGATCCAACCAGTGCCAGCGACGAGCCATTGTTTGGGTTGCTGTTGATCCATCGCACAATTCGCGAATTGCCCGTGTCGGCAACATAGAGCGTTCCATTTTGATCCAGGGCAATTCCCTGTGGGTTTTTAACCCGATTCAAGGCTGTGCCCAGGGTGGCAATCGCGATACCGGACGTTGAAGTCGTCGCGAGATTGGCGTTGTTGATGCGCAGGATACGGCTGGCCAGTTCGTCGGTGATAAACAACTGGAAGGTTGGGGAAATCGCTAATCCCCGTGGACTGCGAACCTGACCGCTGGCCAGACCATTGGCTGCAATGATGGTGGCCGGTCCCGGAATCCCACCATCAAACCGCGCCACCCGTCCATTTCCAGTATCGGCAACATAGAGATTTCCCTCCCGATCCAGTGCCAGTCCTTGTGGGGCTTTGACTTGATGAGGGCCAGTTCCCGATGTGGCAAAATCACCCCAGGTTATTCCTGCGTCGGTGGACCATTGAATGCGGTTGTTGCCGGTATCAGCGACATAAATGAACTGCTCGTCAAAACTGAAAGCGACGGCTTCGGGAGTTCGGAATTGTCCGTTTCCAGAGCCCGAAAGCCCGGTTCCAATCACCGACCAGGTGCTGCCATCAAATCGCTGGATGCGGTTGTTGAGCGTATCCGCCACCATCAACGTTGTTTGAGTTACCCGAATCGGTTGCCAGGTCGGACGGCGATCCGCCACTGGATTGAGGGTCCGATTCACCTGGTTTGAACCATCGGCATTCATAACAAAAATATCACCACGACCGCTCCCGTCGTCCCGTTCACTGGTAAAGGCAATCTGGGTGCCATCTGGCGACCAAACCGGCGTTTGATCAGAGGCCGGATGACTGGTCAGCCGGGTCGGATTTGAGCCATCTGTGTTTATGACATAAATCTCGCCATTGCCATCACGCCCGGTGCCGAAAACAATCTGAGTGCCATCTGGTGACCAGTTTGGCTGGTCATCCACCACGGAGTTTGTGGTCAGCCGAACAGCATTGGTGCCGTCAACATTCATAACAAAAATTTCAGCATGGATGGCCGACGTGCCTCCGAGATAGCGGGTAAAGGCAAACCGGGTCCCGTCCGGTGACCAGGCTTGCGTTCCTTCTGGTCCGCCGGTGAATGTCCCGACCTTCATCGGGTTTGAACCGTCGCTATTCATGACGTAAATGCTTGAAAAGGCGCCATCGCGGTCCGTGGTGAAGGCGATTTTGGTTCCATCCGGCGACCAGCAGGGCAAAAAATCATCTGCCGGATGGTTGGTCAGCCGGGTCTGGTTTGAGCCGTCCGCATCCATGACATAGATTTCTGAATTTCCATCCCGACGGCTGGTAAAGACAATTTGCGAACCGTCCGGCGACCAATCGGCACTGTCATCGTTGCCTGCACTACTGGTCAATCGGACAATCTCCGACCCATCAGCATTCATGCTGTAGATATCGCCCAGAAAGTCATCCCGCAAGCTGGTAAATACAATTCTTCCATTGGTGCCAGGAAAGGCAGCCTGGCAGGCTGGTGGCTCGATGAAAAAGAGCCACGCCCCAATGAGGGCGACCAGGGTGCACCCCAATCCAATCGTCTTTTTGAGCTGGAGGTATGTTTGAGAGAACAGCGTGAGGGAGCGGTGAGGGAGCTGCGGCATGGCGCCTCCTGTTCAACGTGTTTTGATGAATCAACTGAAACTAATACCAGTTTGTAGTCAGTAGTCAGTAGTCAGTAGTTCACTAAGTTCATTTGATTGAATGACTTGGCTGTTTTCTAATACGACCGCTTCATTCCAAAATGGTATAACTTGAGAGTTCTGATTTATTCGGATTCACAGACGCTTTCCCTCAGTGCAAACATTTGGCCAGATGGAAAATAAATTTGAAAAAGTGTGGATCCCATTCAATTCAAAGTACATAGACATTAAACTGAATCAGATCTGACTGACGATGTGTCGGGAACAGGGCGACACCTGAGGCGGGTATACCAGATTTTCGTCAGTAGCCAGTCGTCAGTAGTCCGCTAAGTTCATTTGATTGAACCATTTGAATATTTCCCGATACAATGAATTCAGTGCAAATAAGCATTACAAATCAGTTTTCTTGAATTCTCGGGAAGAGGCTGGTAAGTACCTTACCGAAAATTTCCAGACATTTTGAACCACGAAACACACGAAATACACGAAAAGAATCAAATACTTACCAAATCCAATATCTCAGGAAATTTATGACAAGGTACTTAGGAAAAACGTTCCCTCCAAACAAAAAAGCGTCGCCATACTGGCAACACCTTTAACGGGGTGAGGCTGAAGAAACCAGGGCTGGGGGCTGAGGGCTGAAGACTTCGGGTTCAAAGCAGAATTCCCGCTGTCTTCAGCCCCAAGCCCCAAGCCCTGGTTTTTTCAGCCCGCTGTCTTTAAAAGGTATAGCGCAACCCAAACTGCATCAGGCGCGGCGCTCCCGTGATAGAAGTTAAATTCCCAAACCTGGTGGATGGCTGGGTTGTCAGGTTATCTTCGCTGAGTTCCCACCCAATCACACTTGATAACCGTTGAGTGTTGGTGAGGTTAAACACTTCGCACCGAAATTGGAGTTTATGGGTTTCGCTCCAGGGCAGGGAAAAGAACTTATTAAACCCCATATCAAGCGTCACATACCCCGGTAGTCGCAAATAGTTACGGAAGCCGGTTTCGCCGGCCCGGGCATTGCGGAAACTTTGTGAGGCATACACCGGATCTGAAAACAGATTGGGTGGATTCGCGCCGCCCCGTGTCGGGGAAGACGCCACCGGGCGAACCGGAATTCCCATACTGCGGATGGTCCAGTTGGTTGCCCATCCGCTTGCGTCGCGTGGCGAGTCCATCGGATACCCGGTTTGCCACCGAAACAGACCTGTGATTTGCCATCCGCCAAGCAGGGCATCTACCCAGCCCGGCGCTGAATTGAGCCAGCGGCGGCCTCGGCCAGCCGGAAGATTCCAGATTCCATTGGCGTTGATGACGTGACGAAGATCAAATTCCGAAAAGGCACGGTTGTCACGTGGCCGGAACGGATTCAAGATAAACGGCTGATCATTGTACACGCTGTTGCGCTGTTGACCGGTACTGAGGTCCAGCCATTTGGAATAGGTGTAGTTAAAATCCCAAATCAGTTGATCGCGAAATCGTTGGCGGACCGTGAGCACCAGGCCGTGATAATCTGACGTTCCAATACTGCTCCAGGTCGCCAGCGAGCCATATTGACGGTTGTAAAAAATGGGATTGTCCAGAACCTGATCCATGGCCAGTTGGAGGTAGGTCCAGTCTCCGCCAGTGATGTAGTTGATACCCCCTTCCGACTGGCGCGCAAAGGCGTAGTACACGGCCTGAGTGGCTGAAAGACCGCGAAGTTTTGGATCCCCGAAGAAATCAGCAAACCGGGCTGCGAAGTTGCGCGGCAGCACGTTTTCGAACCACGGAATTGGGGTTGCCTTTCGCACTGGAACCCGCCCGTCACGGTAATCCGCCAGTTTCCCCGCCGCCGTGTACCAGTCCATTCCAGAGTGTGGATCCACCAGGTTGTTGAGGGCCATCACGTCCCGTGTCGCGAGCACATTGCGCCCGATCCGGCCAAGATACGCGGCTTCGACAAACAACCCGGCAGGAAGTTTCCGGCCATACGCAAAATTGACGCTGTAGGCATATGGCGTACGCACCGTGTGGTCAATCGAGGCTTCAATCCGCTGAACCAGGTCGGCGGCTTGCATTCTTGGAAATGTGATCCGGGTGGTTTGAGGCACGCCGGGAAAGCCACGCACAGTCTGGCCCAATCCCGTGAATCCCGGCGCTAAACGATTGGTAATATTGAACGTGTTGGGTGGAATGGCAAACGAGGACGTGAAGCCAAGGGCATTGTTGACATCAAATTGCGAGGCGATTTGAATGCCGTAATAATCATTCACCACGGCGAGGCCACCCCGCAACACACTGTCTCCTTCCTTTCCAAAGAGCCTTTCAAGCCACCCACCTTTTTTGAATTTCGGTGTCCAGGCCAGGGCAACTCGGGGTTGGAAATTATTTTTGTCGAATTCATAACTTCCAGGTTTGCCATTGGCCGGGCCGGCTAAATCAACCGTAATGAGTTCCGCTGATGGAATTCCAAGGGCGGCACTTGCTGCGCGCCGCTCAAAAAAATCACCCAGTGGAACGGTGGTGGCGGCCTGAAATCCGTTGCGCTCATAGACGGGGCGGCTTAATCCATACCGCAGTCCATACGTTATTGTCAAATTTGGAGTTAACCTCCAGTTATCTTGAACGTAGAGGTCATATTCCTGCGTTGCCAGATTTCTTACCACCGGAGTTCCCTGGGGCAATGGCCGACCATCCCGACCATAAATAAAATTCACCCGATAGGTGTTGAGACGACCAATCAGGGCGGCCACCGCTGCCTGGAGCGAAGAGATGGAACTTCCACTGATGGTATACCCGGCTTCGACCAGCGGGCGCAGCAAGACCGCCCCACCTCCCTCATATGCCCCTGGGCTCGTTGCCGCCAGGTCATAGGAAAACAACTCCCGCTGGTTGCGAACCGAAATGAGCCTGACGTTTCCACCAAACTGAACCGTATGCCGGTCTTTGGTCCAGGTGAAATCATCGGTCAGGTTATAAACCCTGGTTACCCGATGGACGACCCGCGTGTAGTGAAAAGGTCGAAACACACCGACAAATTCGATGTGGTTTTGATTGGAATCACTGGGTAAAGAGAGCGCCTCGCGAGTCAACCCAAAGCGAAAATTGTTGACCTGGGTGCCGGAGATAGCCCAGGTATGGCCCGCTGCGATTCCAGAAGGATGGTTCCAGGATCTGGCGGCTGTCTTGTCAGGCAGTGCTGGTGCCTGTTGCGTAAAATCAGTCTGGTAGATATAGCGTCCAAAGATCAGGTGTTTGCCCTGCTGGTCGGCGGTCCAGTCAAGTCGAAGTGTGTGCGTATTTTGGTGGATTGGGGATGGGACGTTAAACCGGATTCCTCCCGTGTTGAGCCCATCGCCGGCAAATTCCAGATCATTGGCCGGATACCGGCGGGCGGCATCCGCCAGCAACGCGATGGCCTGGGGGTTAATTCCCGCCTGGTGATAAATCCGGCTGACTTCGCGTGCGGTGAGCGTAATGAGCGAGCCGGTTGCGTCAAGAAACTTTAATTCTCCGCGCCCAAGGCTCGGCAGTGGAACCACCTGGGTGCCTCCATTGGTTGAGGCTTCCCGATAGCCTTCATAGTTAAAGAAAAAGAACAGCCGATTGGGACGTATCGGACCGCCGATTGCCCCTCCAAACACATTGCGGATTGAAACTGGAATTTTGTTCCCGGCTCGATTTGAAAAGAAATCGTTGGCCGAGGTGACCGAGTTGCGATGGAAATGATAGAGCGAGCCGTGAAATTCATTGCTTCCGCTTTTCGTGACAAGCGATACCTGGGCGCCGGACGAACGTCCCTGATGGGCATTCGGATTGGTGACTGTTACCCGGAATTCAGCGACGACATCCGCTGGGAGGCGTAAAGTTGGCGTGAACGAAATCCCGTTGACCTGGTCGTTGATGTCAACCCCGTCCAGCGTGTAGTTTGCCTGATCGTTTCGGCTGCCAGCGGCGGAGCCATCGAGGGTAACTGCCGGCTGCAAACTGAGCAACCCCGCCACATCTCGCAGATTGAGCGGAAGCTGAGTGATTTGCCGGGTGACGAAGGTGTTTCCCACCGTGGCGTCCTGGGTGTTGAGTCGAACCTCCGACTGGTTAACCTGGACCGGGACGATGATCCTGGTTTCACCTACCTCCATTTGGAACAAAACCGTGGTTGATTGGTCAACCGGCGCCCGTACGGCTGCGATTTCATAAGTTTTAAACCCTTGAGCCTCGGCTCTCATTCGATAAGTGCCGGGTTGAAGGCTCGTGACCAGGTACTGACCGGTGGTGCTCGTAACCAGGGTGCGAACAGTACTGGTTTGGAGATTGGTAACAGTTATTTTGGCTCCGGCAATGGTCTTTCCAGTTGAGTCCAAAACCTGTCCCAAAACGGTTGAGGTCCCGGTTTGGGCCATGAACGAACATGTGGTGAGCCAGCCCAAAACAAACAAGGTGCTGATATTGAAACAACAGCAACACAATAGACGGCCTGAGTTTTTCATCGACACTGCCTCCTTTTTCATTGAAAGGTGTGGAGCACGGCGAAGTTGAATCTGCGGCAAACCCAATACCAAAGATTGAGGGAAAATCGAGATGAATCGTTATTTTTAAACTGAGCCAGGTCCAACGGAAGTGGGGAAAACGATTGACAAAACACAACAAAAACCACGCCCGGCCACCTGGGTCAGTTGTGGTTTGGCTAAGGTAAATCGTTGAACAGATGAGGTTTTGAAGGGGCAAGAACGGGTGACTTTCCTTGATGTCATTAGACCACTTTTTTGCCATCGGTCAATAAAAAAATGGATTTGTCAGTACCACCCGCGTCAGCGGGCGGGCCTCCTTGATTCCGAAAACCCACCCACTGACGCGGGTGGTACTGACCAAAACCCACCCACTGACGCGGGTAGTACTGACCAAAAGGTTATATTATTTTCACAGGGTTCGATTTGATCAGTCTCTCTGATAAGATGCCTGCGCAGACATACAACCGTTTCTGAACCACCATCTTTCAAAAATTCATTCAACCCATGTGAGCAACACACTGCACCAGTTTCAATTCTTGGATTGTTTGTCAACGGGTGACCTGGGAAATGTGTACCTGGCGTGTGACACCCGGCTGGATCGCAACGTCGTCGTCAAATTTCTCCCCCTGGACGGCAACAATCTGTTGGAAACCCGCCGATTGATTGCCACTGAAGCCCGGCTGGCTGCCGCGCTCGCTCATCCAAACATTGCGACGATTTATGAATTTGGCGAGGCCGAAGACCGGATCTACTTTGTCATGGAATATGTGGAGGGGCGCTCTTTACGACAAAAGATTGCCGAGGGTGGGTTCCCCTTGAGTTCTGTGCTGGAGCTGGTGCTTCAAATCGCGGAAGCTCTGGAAGCTGCTCATGCCCGAAATATTGTTCATTGTGATCTCAAACCGTCCAACATCATGGTCACGACCCTGGGACGGGTAAAACTGTTGGATTTCGGATTGGCCCGGCTGACAACCCGGCCCGATGATGACCGGAACCCGATTTCAGACGATGTCACCGGGTTGGTTTCGGGTACCCTCAAGTATCTTTCACCCGAACAGGCCCAGGGGAAACCTCTGGATGGACGAACCGACCTGTTTTCGTTGGGAATTATTCTCTTTGAACTGCTGACCGGGCAGCATCCGTTCCCCGGAGAGAATGAATTTGAAGTTGTTCAGGCAATTTGTACCAGTTCACCGCCGCTTCTGAGCCGGTACCGGGACGATATTCCATTGGAACTGGAACGGGTATGCCGCAAACTCCTGGAGAAAGACTCTCTCCATCGGTACCAAGCCTCTGAACTGGTGCCAATCCTGCGCAAGCTCAAAGCTTCCGTTCAGTCCAGCCTTCCCCAGATTGACCCGCAACCAGCCGCTTCATTGCCCCAACCCGGTCCCCTGGCCCGTGAGTCTTCTTCGTGGAGGGCCCATATTTCTGGTTTTTTGGGACAGCCATTCTTTGGAAAAGCGGCTCGCGCTGAGGTCCCTTCCACCAGCCAGGGTTCATCGGGGATTGCTTTTCGAGGGTTGCTCCCCTTTCAAGAAACCGATCAGGATTCCTTTTATGGACGCGAGACCGACATTCAGGCGCTTTTCCTGCGAATACAGAATCCCGAGTTCCGATTTGGAATTCTGTTTGGTGAATCAGGGTGTGGCAAAACCTCGCTGCTGAGAGCCGGATTGGTTCCAAAACTCTGGCGCGAAGGATGGTTCCCACTGGTATGCCGGTCATATCAGGATCCGCTGGTGGTACTCAGTGAAGAATGTCGGAAACAAACCCAGGTTCCCCGGTTGCCGCTGGAATCTCCGCTGGACTACCTCACTCGCGCCGGCCAGGAAATGGAATCGGTGCCCATCATTATTTTTGATCAGTTCGAGGAGTTTTTTCTTACCTTTCGAGATCGCCGGGATCGGCAACCCTTTACGGATCTGGTGGTTGAGGCATATCACTCACCAGCCATCAAGGTAAAGTTTTTGTTTTCAATTCGCAGCGATTTGTTGTACCGGATCAATTCTGAATTTGTCGAGCAAATTCCTGATCCGTTGATGAATTCGCGGTTGTATCACCTCCAAACCCTGAATCTGGATCAGGCGGCTGAAATTATTGAGCGGTCAGTTGCCGCAGCCGGAATCCAGTTTGAAACTGGACTGAGCCGGTTGATTGTCCAGGATTTAGCCGTTGGTGAGACGGTGTTGCCCTCGGAATTACAAATTGTCGGAGACCAGCTCCAACACAAACAAATCACTTCGATCCAAAAGTACAAACAGGTTGGTGGAAAAGAAACCCTGGTGCATGGTTTTCTGGAAGAGGTGATGACGGCTTCGAGCGACCGGACCGGGATTCAACTGGTGCTGCGCAGCCTGATTTCTGATGAAAATACTCGCCTGACCCTGACGCTTGAGGATTTGGCCAGTCGGCTGCATCATACTCCGGTCCAGATCCAGCGATTGTTGAGGCTGCTGGTGCAATCCAGACTGGTTCGTGAAATCCAGGAAGACGAGCCGTGGCGCTATGAACTGGTCCATGAATATCTGATTGACAAGATCAATCGCATCACCGGGAAAACCCTCGACACGACCCAACGGGCCAACCGGCTGTTTCGACACTATCTTTCTCAATATGGAATTGATCAACGGGCTCGCATTCCCTTGAGCCAGCTCTGGACCATTCATCGGTATGCTGATTTGCCTCGTGGGCCAACTGAATTGAGGTTGCTCCGAAAAAGCCTGATCGGAGGACTGCTGATGTCCGGGATGATCACGCTTGTTTTGGTGGTGGGCCTGGCGCTGGTCACCGCCCTGGCTTCAATTCGAGACTCCTGGGATGGCGGTGTTCGCTTGACCTCGGGCCATACCGCCCCGGTGCGCAAAATTGCCTTTTCCCCTGATGGCCGGCTCCTGGTGTCGTGTGGGGAAGATGCCCAGGTCATCGTCTGGGATTTTCTGCGTCGGGAACGGATCGCCACGTTGCGGGACCATACCGGGAGTGTGCTTTCCCTGGCTTTTTCACCCGATGGAAAGTGGTTTGCCACCGGGAGTGCTGACCACCGGGTGATTATTTGGGATGCCAGGACATTGAAAAAAGTGACGGTTCTCACGGCCCACCTTCAAACTGTAACGGGGCTGGCATTTTCGTCGGATGGAGAATTGCTTGGCTCATCATCGGATGATTCTGACCTGGGGCGGACGATTTTTTGGGAGGTTGCCACCTGGCGCCCAGTCAAGGAAGTCAAATTTCGCAATGATTGGAAGGATTTATTTATCGAGCCGAAGACCCATCGGCTTCTCAAAGCCTTTGCCATATCTCCAGACTGGTCGGAAATGATTGATATTGAGATCGAAGGGAAGGTCGTTTTTCAATCACTGTCGAACCAGGCCATTCTGAAAAAAGTGTCAGCCCATCACGATACCGGGCGAACGGCGGCATTTTCGCCCGATGGCCGGTATCTGGCAACTGGAGCGGATCGGGTTGTTTTGTGGGATGCCCGCACGCGTACCCAACTTGACCGATTGGAGTATTTTTCGGGGGTGTGGGATGTTGCCTTTTCTCCGGATGGGCAATGGCTGGTGTCTTCGCACGGGGATGGCGGGATTTTGATCTGGGATTTGACCGAGCGCGAATGTGTGGCCAATCTCAATGAGCACGCTGGGATCGTTCGCCGGATTGTCTTCTCTCCAGATGGAAAATGGCTGGCTTCAGGTGGGTCGGATGGTTCGATGATGGTCTGGAGCGTTGAGCATCAGGCTCGCCAGGCGGTGTTCTTGATCCCTTCAGACTCAATCAATGATCTGGCGTTTAGTCAGGATGGCCGACTTGTGGCGACTGCTGATCAGGTCGGAGATGTCCATATTTGGGATTTTCATCAAAACACACTGGTGTGGACCATCCATCACCCAAAAACCTATGTCATGGCGGTGGCTTTTTCACCGGACGGGCACTTTCTGGCCACCAGCCAGGGCGTCTATGACCTCCTGACCCGTCAGCCAGTGGCCTTATCCTCATCCTCAGGAGCTTTTCCTGGAAAGTATGGTGAAGTCTATGAGCTGTCATTTTCCCGTGATGGCCAGAAGCTGGTGATGGTGTCACCGTATGGCGACATTCTGGTTTGGGATACAGGATCCTGGCGGCTTCAAGACCAGTTTAAGTTCACCGGTTTTCATTTTCTCAACGTGAGTCTCTCTCCTGATGGAACATCGCTGGTGACGGGAGAAGAAGGGGGATCAGTCAGATTGTGGGCATTGAATCCGCTACGTCAGACGGCGGTTCTTGGTCGCCATGCCGGCTGGGTGCGATCCGTCGAATTTTCACCCACCGGAGCAGAAGTGGTTTCAACCGGTGACGATAAAACCATTGCTCTGTGGAGTGTGCCGGACCGCAAACTCAAGTCGTTGATTGGGACTCATGCGACGCCGGTGCAATGTGCCAGGTTTTCCCCGGATGGGAGGAGATTGGCCACCAGTGGAAATGATTCAGCAATTCGGTTATATACACGGCGGCAGACATTATGGAACTTCCAACTTGATTAAACCGGCAACCTGGAAAAAAAACTCCGATGAAACCCCCGATCCATCACCTCCAACATCTGCTCGAATCATTGCAATCCTTTATCGAGCAGGAAGATCAAGCCTGCCGCCAGGCCGCTGCGGCGAATCTTGAAATCCTGGGAACACTCCAGGCCGGTTCTGCCGACCGACGATTACAGCATCTGGCAAAGCAGGTGAAAGCGCTTCAAAAACGGGTGGCTTTGATGTGTGAGATGACCACTCAGGATTATCTGGCGAAGATTGAGCAGGAAGTTCAACGCCTTCAATCTCAAGTCGTCAACCGACAGGTCAATCAATTAGTTGAGCAGGTGATCAGCCTGCATTCACCGGAAATGAAAGTCCTGAGTGAGGTCTTGATGGATCAATTGCTTGAAGGAACCCAGGCCGAACGCGGGTTCATTGTGTTCTTTCATCCAGAATCAAGTGAAGCCGAAATCATCTCAATGCGGAATTTCCAGACGGCACACCTCACTGCCGAAGAATACCGCCCGAGCCGGAGCCTGCTTCGGTCTGTTTTGAGCGACGGGAAATCGCTCTTATTTCACGATATTTCCCAGGACATCAATTTTCGACAGGAACCGAGCATTCAAAACTTTGGGCTCAAATCAGTGGCGATTACCCCATTGAAAAAAGATGGCCGTGTCCTGGGCGCGCTGTACCTGGAAAACAGGAATCTCGCGACTGCCTTTGATGCCGGGGATCTCAACTTTCTGGATCTGGCTGGGCGACTGATGGTCTTTTGCTTACACAATGCCCGGTTGCTGCCGATTTTATTCAAAGAGAATCGAGTACGGCTCAACGACAACCAGTTTTCAACTGACATCGTCGGCCAATCGCCTGCCATCATCTGGCTTCAGGAACAAATTCAGAAAGTGGCTGACTCTCAGGCTACGGTGTTGATCGAAGGTGAGAGCGGGACTGGAAAGGAGCTGGTCGCACGCGCCTTGCATAGCCATAGCCGTCGCCGGGACCGCAAGTTTATTGCCCTGAACTGTGCCGCAATCCCTGAGCAACTGGTCGAATCCGAGCTTTTTGGGCACGAACGCGGGGCTTTTACCGGGGCCTTTGAACAACACATCGGTTTTTTGGAGCAGGCCAATGGGGGCACGCTGTTTTTGGATGAAATTAGCGAACTCCCCTTTTCACTTCAGGCGAAACTGCTGCGGGTCCTGCAATTTCAGGAATTTCACCGACTGGGAGGAAAACAGGTCAAAAAAGTCGAAGTTCGGATCGTGGCGGCCACCAGTAAAAACCTGAAAGAACTGATTGACGAAAAGAAATTTCAAGAAGCGTTGTACTATCGGCTCAATGTGATTCCACTTCACGTCCCACCACTCAGAGCGCGCAAAGAAGATATTGCGCCGCTGGTAGCTCATTTTCTAAAAATATTCGGAGACCGTTACAAAAAGACGATTCACCTGGAACCAGGGATGATCGAGATTCTGAGTGAATACAATTTTCCGGGCAATATTCGCGAATTGGAAAATCTGGTCCACCGGCTGGTCGTCTTCGCCTCTGATAATCGAATTGCAATTGCCGACCTTCCCAAAGAGATTCTTCAGATTCACACGCAACGACTCAAATTGACGGCAACCCCACTCTACCGCCTGCTGCAAACACCCGTAACGGATTTAGCCGATATCCGCCAGCGACGGGCACAGGTAAAACAGTTTTTTGCTGCCGAAGAGCGCAAACTTGTCGAACGGGCAATTGAGGAAGCCAATGGAAACGTCACTGAAGCCGCCAGCCGATTGGGGCTTCATCGGGCGACGCTGCATGAAATATTGAAGAAAACCGATCAGGGCTGAAGAAGACGGGCTGAAAAAACCAGGGCTTAGGGCTTGGGGCTGAAGAAAATGGGATGAGGAGACGCAATCGTGTCCGGAAGGGGTTTTCGCCCGCAGGTCACCGGAGAATAGCCAGTGCCCTGCGGGCAGTAAGAATCTCCGTTGCGGAAAGGTCGGTTTTCGCCCGCAGGGCGCTGGAAAATAGCCGGTGGGCAGCCTGCTTTGAGGCGCACCCACCGGAATCCAGGCACAAAATGGTTCGCGCCCGGATGGGCGCTGGAACCTGTTTATTCAATCAAGGATTCGTCAAATTCAACACCGCTCATCTTCAGCAAATTCAGGTATTCCTCCCGAAAAGTCCGTTGTTGGTGATGGCCTTCCTGGTTTTGAATATAAGTACCTTACCGAAAATTTCCAGACATTTTAAACCACGAAACACACGAACTACACGAAAAGAATCAAACACTTACCCAATCCAATATCTCAGGAAACTTATGGCAAGGTACTTAACTCTTCACTTTGTCAATATTTGTAGGGCTTACCGTAAAAACTCCGTACCCATCCTGCCATCCAAAATTCCGAATATGTAAGGTTTCGTGGACCCACTGTGAGGAGCTATGTTTCAGATCGCGCATCACATCAGCGAGCCTGTGGGTAGTTCGCAGGGTAATCAAAAGGTGAACGTGATCCGCAGTTCCTCCAATGGTTTCCGCAACCCCACCAGGTGTTCGAATGGCACCACCGAGGAAGGCATGAAGTCGAGGTCTCCAATCCTGGGAAATGAACGGTTGACGGTGTTTGGTGCCGAATACAATATGGTAATACAGACTAAAATGGGTTGAAGACATAATGGATTCTCCTGCGCCCATCCGGGCGCGAATTGATGGGGCTGCTGATCCGGTGGTAGCGCTCAAAGCAGCGCGACCACCGGCTATTCTCCGGCGCCCTGCGGGCGAAACCCGGCTATTTTCCGGTGCCCTGCGGGCGAAACCCGGCTATTTTTCGGCGCTCTGCAGGCGAAAACCACATTCGTTGTTACTTTTCAAACAAGGCGTCAACTTCAAATGTCCAGCCGGGGACAGCGGGTTCGGCCTCAGCCAGATCTCCTCGGTGGTAGATGGTGGGTTGGTCAGGGGTGTCTGCGCGATAGACTTTCACCACATCTATGCCGAGTAAATCAATGTCCCACACCACAAGGGTTCCAGCGGCAAAGTAATCCTGGCGTTTGGTTTGTATTCGTTCCTCAGCTTTTTCCCCATAATCATGTTCACTCCGGACTTCAGCCGCAAAAATCGGCGCTCCTTGATAAAACCGCATCCCTGGATTTGGACCAATGTAGAAAGCCGCATCAGGGCTAAAAGACTGACGATGGGGCAAATCCACAATAAACCCGGCATTATCCGGAACGGCAATCCCAGTTTGGGTTTGGCGAGCATACTGGCGCAACGAAACTGCAATTTCAAAGCCAGCTTGTGCCGGGTCACCTCCGGTCGGTGGCATAGACATCAACGCTCCATTCACAAGTTCGGCTTTGCCGGTTTCGGGAATTTGATACAGGTCTTCAATCGTGGCAGGTTTGACCGTGGTACTCATAGCTGGTTTCCCTGTAAAGTGAAATGGTTGAAAGGTTTCCAGTTTATCATGGTGTGAATGGAAATCGCCTGGAAAAGTACCGCTCCACCTCGGCCAGCACCTGATCAATGCTTTGTTCCTGAATCCGATGCGGTGGTGCCCAATTGACCCACTCAAAGCTGAAGTGTTCGGTGAGGTCAATGTCTACGTCCTGGGTCAAATGTCCAAGGAACATCACCAGGGTTTTTTTCACCGGTTCGTAACAAAAGCGTTTGTACTTTGGAAAATACACAATTTCACATCGAAAATTGTCATCGAGGGAAATTTGATCAGATTCGATTCCGGTTTCTTCCCAGGTTTCACGAAAGGCACAACTCAGTTCATCTTCGCCGCGATCAATGTGGCCTTTGGGCAGATCATACCGGCTGGCGTGCCGCAGAAGTAAAAAGCGTTCGTAGTCAGCCGAGTCAAACAGCAAAATGCCACAGGATTTCAGTTCTTTCATACGATTTAGGGTTCGGGGTTCAGGGTTCAGGGTTCAGTTCAATCAGTTTTCCAAAAGTGAAGCTGCTGGTTGGCGGGCTTCGGCAATTTTGAGTGTATCAGTGTACTGGCGGAACCTGACAATCCGACCATCCTGCACGGTGTAGATGTGGGCGAAGGCGGCTTCCATCGAACGCCCCGTCGTTTTGAATGTCCCCCGATACACACCAATGGCAACAATGTTGTCACCGGCATCAAGCCATTCGGTCACCATCGCCTGCCAGGTCTCCCATTCGAGGCGAAATTTGGCAAACACATCAGTGAGGACGGTGTCCGTCCCGTGATGGGTGCCACCGCCGGGAAACCCTTCATTTTGAATCCATTCAATCTCTGGATGAAAAATCCGGCGAATGGCTTCCGTATCACGGTTTCCAAAGGCGGTATAGAGTTCCTGAACCAGTTCAAGATTGGTCATTGGTAGGTTACTCCAGAGAAATTTTATGGCGTTCTTCTCAGGTCATTCCACAACAAAGTGTGTCACGACCGGAACGCTTCGGTTAGAATAGAGATTCTCGATTCAAAAACTCAACCGATCAATTCAGAAAGGAGGGAAGCGATGGGGACTCATGTGCCGCTACCTGTACCGGTTGACATCGTTTACCCGGAAAGCGATGGACAACCAATGGCCGATAATACCAGACAATTTGAATGGATTGTGACCATCAAAGAAAATCTGGATGCTTTATTCCCTGAGGTCTTTGTGGCGGGTGATTTGTTGTGGTATCCGGTCGAAGGAAACCCAAAAATCCGTCAAGCCCCTGATGCAATGGTTGTTTTTGGTCGCCCGAAAGGCCATCGCGGGTCATATCTCCAGTGGAAAGAAGAAAATATCGCTCCACAGGTCGTTTTTGAAATTCTTTCACCAGGAAATACTTATGGTGAAATGGTCCGCAAGCTAGAGTTTTATGAGCGGTATGGAGTTGAGGAATACTACGTTTATGACCCCGACCATAACGAACTCAACGGCTGGCAACGTCAGGAAGGACGCTTCCAAACCATTGCCGAGATTGACGATTGGACCAGCCCCCGGTTGAAAATTCGCTTTGAACGAACTCCCGAATCTCTGAAGGTATATCGGCCAGATGGTACGCTGTTTGAAACCTTCGCTGAGTTACTTGTTCGGGCAGAAGCTGACCGCCAACGTGCGGAAACTTTGCAGCAGGAAAAAGATCAGGCTCAGGCAAAGCTAGAACGATTGGCCGCCCGGTTGCGCGAGCTTGGCGAAGATCCTGATCTGCCTTAGTGGTTAGTGATTAGTGGTTAGTGGTTAGAAATCAATACTTTCGAAGAAGAACC
>JACQXX010000167.1 GCA_016208495.1 Acidobacteriota bacterium
CTTTGAGCCGGGTGTAGTAGTCAACCATCAACTCGCGTGTGGCCTGGTCTGAGACTGACCAGAGACTTATCATTTGGGATTCACTGCCGGCCAGGACCAGGGCACGTCGTAACCCATAGACCCCGTCGCCGTTTTTGACGTCGCCAAGTCCGGTATTACAGGCAGAGAGTGTAACGAGTTTGGTACCCCAGAGATTGAGTTGGGCGGCTTCGAGGGCGGTCATTATTCCGTCGTTGTCTTCTGAACCTCCATGATTGGCGCCGGCAAAAAACAACATGGAACGAAGCAGGGGATTGGCTTCCCGTTCCTTATCAAAATGAATGGGTGAATTTTCCATATCTCGTGCATGAACCGGGATATTTTTTTCGCTGGTTTGGGGAGCGTCTTCCAGAAAACAACCGTGGGTGGCGATATGGACCAATGCTGGTCGGTTGACCTGTTTGAGTTCTTTTTCCGTAGCTTCGGTTTTTGTTTTCAACCGGGCATCGGGAAAGATGGCTTTGAGTTGTTCGCCTTCAAGTCGGGTGCCGATCAGGCGTGCCAATCGACCCAGAGACCGACCCATCATCTGCGGCCCGACTCCCTCCAGGTATTCCGGGTCGGCCAGAACCAGCGGAGGCTCCAGGCTGTCAATTTTGACTGCCAGCCGCAGCAAATCGCGCCCGCTGGTCAAATACGTCAGGGTATAGGTTTCCACCAGGAAGTTGCCCTGTTCATCCATCAGGGCGGCAAACGGAAACAAATTCAAAACGCCGTCCGGCGAAATCAACAGGTGTCTGTTTTTTCCTGCCAGTGCCCTCACCGGCTTCATGACGAGCTTGTACAAAACCTGAGCGGCGGGAGTAATGTCTTTGGCCAGGTCGGCTTTCGGTTTGCCGACCACCTGGCGAAAGACTGCCACCGCCTGCTCAATCGGACCAGCCTCGCCGAGATCCGCCCATTTGATTTCACCTGACTGGTTCAAGGTGTAGACGGCCAGGCGAGGGGTTCCAAATTGATCTATTTTGGGTTCATAGGGCTGGTAGGACACAAATTCAACCAGCACTCCGTCGGCAGGAATCTGCTTTTGAATATTTTCCACCGTAATTGGCGTGAATTGGGTTTTAAGCTCCAGGCTTTTGGCGCTGATATCAGCTTCCAGTTTGTCGCTTTGGGTTTCCAATGCTTTCAACGAAGCCACATACTCTTCCGGGGTTTGCTTTTCAGGTCCACGCAAGGCCAGCGCCGAGATCTGCCCGGCCAGACTGGCATACTCATCCATCAGTTTTTGGATTTCCGGGATTTGTTGACTCCGCAGGGTTTCGAGGGCTGAGATCATGGCATCGAGCCCGCGACCCTTCCGACGCAACACCACCGCCAGGGCCGCTCGTTGAGCTTCAACGGATTGGGGAGCGGATTGAAGGTGTAAGGAAAGCGTTTGATCGGTGTACCTGCTCGTTTGATTGAGATATAGGGCTTTCTGTTGTTCCGAACCCGTGGCGAGATTGCGGAGCAGATCACGCTCGCTTGTCTCGTTGGCTCGCGCCTGAAATTGGATTGCCTGTGAAATATCGCCCCTGGCTCGATATAATTGAGCCAGGTTGTTGAGCAAAAGCGCGACGTGCGGGTGGTCAGAGCCCATGGCTTTCTCCAGTATGGACAGTGCCCGTTGGAAAAATAGTTCGGCTTTTGGCTGGTCGCCTTTGGATCGGTACAGTTCAGCCAGGTTGTTGAGGCTGATCGCAACACCTGGGTGGTCAGGACCCACTGCCTTCTCCCAGATGGCCAGCTCCCGCTGGAAGAAGGCTTCGGCTTTTTGGTAGTCATTCATATCAAGGTAGACCGAGGCCAGACCGTCGAGGGTGACGGCGACATCCAAATGGTCAGGGCCCAGTGTCTTCTCCCGAATGACCAACGCGCGCTGAAAGAGTGATTCGGCTTTTTGATAGCCATCTTTTATTCTGTAAAGCTCGCCCAGATTGTTCAAGCTCAAGGCAACATCCGGATGGTCCGGGCCCAGCGTTTTTTCGCGGATGGCCAGCGCCCGCTGATTGAGTTGTTCGGCTTTTTGATAGTCGCCTTTGTACCGGTAGAGCATGGCCAGACCGGTGAGACCTAAGGCAACACCCGGATGGTCAGGGCCCTGCGTTTTCTCGCGCATCGCCAGCCCCCGTTGGAAAAGTGGTTCGGCTTTTTGATAGTCGCCTTTGACCAGGTAAAGTGCCGCCAGATTGGTGAGGGTTTCGGCAAGATCCCAGTGGTCAGGGCCCAGCGTTTTCTCACGAATGGCCAGCACCCGCTGGAAGCAGGTTTCGGCTTTTTGGTAGTCACCCCTCCTTTGGTAGAGCAAGGCCAGGCTCGTAAGATTCATGGTGGTATACGGGTGGTTAGGGCCCAGCGCCTTTTCCCAGATGGCCTGAACCCGCTGGTAGAGGGGTTCAAGGCGGTCGTAGTCATTTTGGGCCCGGTAGAGTTCAGCCAGACCGAAGAGCGTGGCACCCACATCCTGATGGTTAGGGCCCAGTGCCTTCTCCCGAATAGCCAGCACCTGCTGAAAGAGTCGTTCGCCTTTTTGATAGTCGCCTTTTTCCAGGCAGATCATAGCCAGATTGTTGAGGGTTTGGGCGACATCCGGGTGGTCGGGACCCAGCGCCTTCTCCCGAATGGTCAGCGCCCGTTGAAAGAGTGGTTCAGCGTTTTGGTTGTCACCTTTTCCGGCGTAGCATCTCGCCAGGTAATGAAGACTCGTGGCCAGGACCGGATGTTCCGGTCCAAAGACCTGTTCGCTTTTTTCCACCGCCTCTCGGGCGATGAGCAGGCTTTGGTCGAGTTTTCCGATTTGATAAAGTTCCCTGGCCTTGGCGATGAGTTTTTCAATCTCAACCTCAGCCTGATCCTGCTCAGTGGCTGATCTGATTGCTTTCAGGCTGAGTTCATATTTACCGGACGGTGCCGTATTGTCGAGCGATTCGATCTCCAGTAGATAGTTACCTTCGTTCTCGATAATGGAGGACAACAACTCTTCACCCTGATTGCCCCAATACGGGGTATTCACCTCCTTACCCACCTTTCCATCGGGGCCCACCAATCGGGCGACCACATCAATCCCTTTCTGAGTGATCACGAGTTTCAGAAAATCGTTGGCTTTAAGCAAGATAGGGTAGGTGTGTTTTTCGCCACCTTTGAGTTCGCGCCCAACTGGTTTTCCAGGTTCCAGGTTTTCTGAAAGCTGAGCTGTCTGCGCCACACTTACACCGATGAAAAAGGGACCTGGCACCAGTGCCAGCGCCAAAAAACAGCTTAAACCCAGTCTTTTGTAAAACATATGAGAATATATCATTGTGACCTCCGGTGGCAGTTGGGAAAAGCAAGAACGGACGAAAAGGACTGAAAAGACAAAAACGGACAAAACTTCGAAAACCCTGAACCCTGAACCCTGAACCCTGAACCCTGAACCCTGAACCCTGAACCCTGAACCCTGAACCCTGAACCCTGAACCCTGAACCCTGAATTATTTTTTCCGAAGTTCCCCAAGCGTTTGCTTGAGTGCCTCCAGTTTTTGACCAGCTTCGCCAAACTTACCTGCCGCCATGAGTTTTTGGTAATCCTCCAGATGTTTCGAAGCCTGTTCGATGAGTTCTTCGCGGGATTTGGAAGGTGGTTCGCCAGTGGCTTCGGTCGTGGTTGGTGCTGGTACCCCCGGGCCGGTGTCAATTGAGGTCCCCAAACTTTTCGCGAGGCTGTTGAGTGCTTCGTCAAAGTTGGTGCCATAGCCAAGGTGCTCTTGCGATGCCAGTACCACCACCCTCAATTCCGGCATTGGACTGTTTGCGGCTTGCAAATAGATCGGTTCGGCATACAACAGGGACTTTCCAATTGGAACCACCACCATTTGGCCACGAATGACGCTTGACCCCTGTTGATTCCAGAGGGTGAGTTGACCTGAGAGAAAGGCGTTTTGGTCAATGCGGGCTTCGATTTGTTGCGGACCATCAACCAGTTTGGTTTTCGGAAAGCGGTAGACCAGCATTTTCCCGTAATGTTCCCGGTCCGAACGACCAGCAATCCAGGCAATCAGGTTGTTTCGATTGGAAGGCGTAAAGGGCAGCATGCTGATGAACTCCAAATCTGACTCACCAGGCAATTGCATCAGCGCAAAGTGGGGTTCCATCGGAAGCGCCGCCTGTTTTCCGTCTTTTCCTGGCCGGAGTTCAGTCGCCACATTCCACAGGTCTTCCCGGTTGTAAAATACCTGCGGATTATCCATATGATAGAGGCTATAGGCAGCAGCCTGGACTTCCATCATTCGTTCCGGAAATCGAATATGAAGTTTCAGGTATTCCGGCATGGCTTCCAGGGGTTGATAGAGTGCCGGGAACGCCCGACTGTACGCCTGGATAATCGGGTCTTGAGGTTCGGCAATAAAGAACGAGGTTGATCCTTCATAGGCATCAATCACCACTTTGATGCTATTGCGAACATAGTTGACCGGTGTCGCATCGCCATTGAAGGCAAAATGACGGGCATAGGGGTAGTTGGCGGAAGTCGTGTAGGCGTCAATCATCCAGTACAGCTTGCCGTCCTCGCTAATCACCAGATAGGGGTCTTCGTCAAATGAAAGATAGGGCGCCAGATAGTAGGCTCGTTCCCGGATGTTTCGCCGAATCAAAACCAGACTGTCCGCCGTGATGTCTTCTGAGAAGGGAAGCCGGGTAATATCGCCTAACTGAAGCGATAGACAGAATCGCCGCAACCCCGAGCCAATCCGAATTCCTCCCTGGCCTTCATAGACCGTGGCTTCATTGGTTTCACCCTGTGGATAATTAAATTCCTTCTGTTTGGTTTTGACATAGACGGTGCTGTTGGTCAGTTCGCCATAGTAGATCTCAGGACGCGTGACTTTCAGTTCCGGCGCTTTGCTCTCCACCGGCATGTTGGCCAGGACCAGATTGGGCATACCTTCAGGCGTAAACTGGGTGACCGGATTCATCGTCACCCCGTACCCGTGGGTATAAATCAGTTTTTCATTGATCCAGTTCCGACTGCTGACCGGCAGCTTGTTGATGTCAAGTTCACGCGCTGCCAGCAGGACATGGCGAAGTTGCCCGTTGACCACATAGCGGTCAATGTCAATATCAGGAAAGTCATAGTAGGTTCGAATTTCCTGAATTTGCTTGAGTGTTGCCTGTAATGCCCGCCAATCCCAGAGCTGTATATTTTTGAGCGTCAGGTTTTCTTTTTGAAAAGAAAGGGCTTCTGGGGAAAATTCGACCTCATAGGTTTGTTCTTCAATGGCATCAAGTTTTAAGGCCGCCCGCGTGGCCTGAATATTGTGGGTGATGAAGGGGGTTTCCTTGGCCAGCTCATTTGGTCGGACGATAAAATTGGTGACATAAGACGGGATCACCAGTTGCGCGATGACGAAAACGACCAGGGGCAATCCGGCACCCAGGACCAGCAAGCGAAATTTTCCACGGCTCAACGCATTCAGAAATGCCAGGAGGGTTCCAATTCCCAATGAAATGGTGATGGCGAGCAAGCCGGGAATCCGGATATGAGCGTCCGTATAGGTGACGCCTGACAGGACAGTGTGATCAGCCAGCAGCAATGTAAACCGACTCAAATACACAACCCAGGCCCAGGCAGCCAGAAACACACCGAAACTGACTGACACCCCACGCAGGACGGCTGGTGGAATCGGCGATGTCTGAGAGGCCACCAGACTGGCCACCAGACAGGTCCCAATAAAAACAACACCGCTGATTGTCCAGAGCCAGTCTGCCCACTGAACTTGCAGTGGCAAGGTGAAGAGATAGTAGCCAATCGGTCGGCCAAAGATTGGATCCGTTCCGATAGTTGCGGATTGGTGAAAAAACAACGCATAGTGCGACCAGTCAGACGCCATGTGAGAGCCGAAATAAATACTCATCACCCCAGCGACAAGCCAGGCCGTCGTACGCAAGGGAAAGCGCGGTGAAAATGCCACTGGTCGGCCATTGATTTCAAAGGCGGTTTGGATTCGATCCAAATGCGAAGCTCGTTCCAGCAACCAGAATGGTGTCCGGATGAGCACCAGCGTTGCCAGTGCAAACCCAATGAACAGGCCGACTTTCAATTTTAAAGTGGCTGTAAAGACCGTTGCGTAGCGAAGCGAGTCAAACCACAGGTAATCCAGGTACAGGGCAAGCATTCGCTGGCCGACAAAAAAAACAATCAGGAGTATCAGTCCAAGAATCACAAACCGTCGGGCCTGACTTTCTCCCTGGCTCTCGGGCGTTGATGGTGAGGGAATGCGTGGTGGTTTGCGGCCTGGTTCGGTTGGTTCAATAATTTCGACGTCTTTCATAATGAAACCCTCATTCCCTTGGAAAAAACGGATTGTTGGGCTCCGGTGTCCCGCGATGGCCCAAAAACCTGCCTGAAAAACAACAATGGCGGACTGTCGTCCGCCACAAAACTAACCCCGTACATACAAAATAGGACCGAGCCGACCTATTGCGGGTTCCCAGTACCACCCGTGGTCGTCGGGGGTGTTCCAGTGGGTGCATCGCCTGTGGCGGCGGGTTTGTTTTTCGGAATAAACCGCTTGATGCGTTCAATGGCCGGCTGCCCATCTTTGAGTGAAATTTTAAAATCTTCTCGATTCCCGGTTGGTGATTCGAGCGTGATTTCCTTGCCATTCAGTTTGGCGGTGACCGAAGCCACCTTCCCAACCCGTACCAGCATTTGTTCAGTGGCCTCGAAGGTCTGGTTCTGGCCCATTTTTAAGACCAATCCCTTTTCGATTTTGCCATCAGGATCAACCTTAACATAACAGTCGTCATTGGCCGCCACCAGTTCGAGTACCAGTGGTGCTGAGGTCGGTGGCACAGTAGTGGTTGGTGCTGGGGTCGGCGGTGGTGCTCCACCACTCAAGACTGGAGGAACTGTGGTGGGATTGGTTGGAGTTGGAGGCGCTGGTGCCGGGACTGTGGGTGGTTGTGAGATCTGTTGTCCTGGGGCATTAAAGTGCCGATACAACGCCCAGCACCCAAGAAAAAGGACCACAGCCACCACGGCGCCAATGATATAGGGCACGAAGTTGACTTCTTCTTCGCGGGGCACCGTGTAGGTTGGAATGTTGTTGAGTTGAGCGTCAGAGTTGGCTGGTCCATCGCCAGTTTGTTTCTGATAGGCAACCACGGCTTCATCTTCATCAATGCCGACCGCACGAGCATAGGCTTTGATGAACGAGCGATTGAACAACCCACCCGGAAGCGATTTAAAGTCATCGGATTCAATCGCTTGAAGAAACCGAATGCCAATTCGTGTGTTTTCGGCCAGTTGCGTGAGCGTAACACCTTTCGCTTCACGGGCCTGTTTGAGTTCATAACCTAAGGAAGCCACGGGACACTCCTCGAAAAGATCTTGTATGAGATAAAGATGAAGTACCAGGGAAAATAATTGAAGCTGAAATGTTAACTTGCCCGCCATGGGGTGTCAAATTGAGATTTCGAGGTGGTTCCAGCTTTCACCTGTACTGACCTGGAATTGTTCTGGACCAAGAAGACCAGCTTGAAAGCAGGTGCACGAGAGTTCCTGGCAATGATGGCCGTTCTTCGTGGTTACCGTCCTGGTGCAATGACTTGTAGGGCATTCCGACGGACCTTGATCTGGGATGGGGTTTCTTCCAGAAACTCTCCGTCACCAAAAACTTCAAGTGGTTCGTGAGTTTCCAGGCGGACTGACTGGGATCGCAGAACAATCACGTGGGGATCCGAGACATGGGTTCCGGTAAACACTGATGGAAAGGCTCTGAGTAAATACCACTGGCTCATTGGTCGGACGATGCACACATCAAGGAGCCCATCTTCTGGATCCGCCTGAGGGACAATTCTCATGCCGCCGCCATACTGACGGGTATTTCCAACCACTGCAATCAAGATTTCACCTTCAAACACTCCGCCATCGTGAATCAGACGCAAGAATTTGGGGCGAAAGGTAAAAATTGATCGCAAAACGGCATAGGGATAAATCAATTTTCCACGAATCCAGGCCGGGCGATGGCGCGTGCGTTTTCCAACCTCCGAATCTAAACCAATTCCCGCAATGCAGGCATACACGCGGCGCCCCGTATCAGCCAGATCCAGTGCTCGATGGTGACCCTGTTTGAGAATTTGACATGCCGCGTCCAGATTTGTTGGAATGCCCAGAGCGCCGGCTAAATCATTTCCGCTTCCCATGGGCAAAATTCCCAGCGCGGTTTGGGATCCCTGTAGCCCATTGATGGCATGGTGGAGTGTTCCATCGCCGCCACATACCGCGACAATATCATAGGTGTCTTGAGCGGCTTGAGCAGCCAGTTGCTGGACATGTTCAGCACTTTGACTGATACAAATTGTTGATTCCAGGTTATATCGCTGATACAGCGTCGGAAGTGTTTTGATGCTTTTTTTGGCTTTGGCCTGACCGGCTGATGGGTTGATGATGGTGAGTATTTTCATTGAATTCACAAAAAACAGGCAGCTTTGAATTGCGAATTGGCGGAAATGAGCGTGGTTCAATCAAGAGAGTTGATTTTTTAGAGGTACCCGAGGTGTGTTAAAAGAATGGTGTACTCAACGCCTTCGGCTTGACCCTGAATTGAGGGTGTTTCTCCTGACGACAGGGGTGGAACTCTCAGGAAATAAAGGTACTCGTCTCCTGAACTTGAGCACCCGGTGGGAGTTGATTGCTATTGACTCTTCTCGCAAAGATTTTCATTCTCACTGAGGCCAGGAAGCCTTTCCTTATTTTAAAAAGAATTCTTCATATGAGTGATATCCAATCCAGTAAGCGGTCCGGAAGACCAAAAGTGCGAACCGTTGGTCTCGTTATCAAGCCCCAAATTTCAGGAGCTCAGGTTTTCATTGCTCAGTTGACCGAATGGTTGATTCATCGGGGCTGCCAGGTGCTGGCTGATGGATTGGGACACACCTTTTTCCCCCCGTCTGTAAAAATCGTTTCCAATCAAGAGCTTGCCGAATGTTCAGATTTAATTGTTGTTTTAGGCGGCGATGGCACAATGATTACTGGAGCACGGATTGTTGGCAAGCGCCCAACTGCTATCCTCGGGGTGAATTTTGGGTATCTGGGCTACCTGACTGAGTTTTCGCCGGAGAATATTTTTCCGGCCCTGGAGCTGGTGCTGGCTGGGAAACATCAGGTGGATACTCGAATCAAACTTGAAGCTGCCGTTCTGCGCAACGGCCATGAAGTTTCCCGAGTTGAGGTGATCAATGATGTGGTGGTCAATAAAGCCTTGCTGGCGCGCATCATTGAAATCCAGTGCTGGATAGATGGACAATTTGTTTCAATGTTTCGGGCTGATGGACTAATCATTGCAACCCCAACCGGTTCAACTGCTTATTCACTCTCAGCCGGTGGCCCCATTATCCATCCTGCAATGCATGCCGTTGTCATAACCCCAATTTGCCCGCACACCCTCACCAATCGGCCCCTGGTGGTTTCAGATGAATCGGTCATCGAACTTCATCTGGTCGCCACTCGCGGCGATATCGAAGACGTTACTTTGACTCTCGATGGGCAAATCGCGATTTCACTCTTTGTGGATGACCGGATTGTGATTCGCAAAAGCGATTCAGTTTTGAAATTAATTCAACCTCCCAACCGAAATTATTATCAAATCCTGCGTGATAAGCTGAAATGGGGCGGGGAATAGTCCCAAATTCCATTTTCGACCCGTCGCACAGTTGATCACACTGGTTAAGCCTTAATTATGGAAGAGCAAAAGCCAGAGAGTGAAATTCATGGCGGAGTGGGGTTAAGTCGTGAATCGGAAAAGTTCGATTGGCAAGCAGGATGGTGATCGCCAGTGATTCAGGATCAATCCAGAGACTTGTCCCCGTAAAACCAACATGACCAAAGGTTTCTGGAGAACAGGTGTTGCCTGCGCTACAGCCGGGAGTTTGAGCCAACTTCCACCCAACAGATCGGGCCTCTGTTAGTCCTGGCGTAAAATTGTGACGAACTTCATCAAGGCTTGATTGGCCGATCAACTGGCTCCCCGGCAAAAACTGACGGCTTAAGACTGAAAGATCCTGGATTGAACCAAACAACCCCGCATGGCCAGCCACTCCATTTAAAAAGAATGCATTTCCATCGTGAACTTCGCCCTGGATAAGGGTTGTTCGCCATTGATAGGCTGACGTCTGGTTTCCGGCAAGAGTTCGAGAGGCTAAATTCTGCTCATATTGATTTCCAACTTCGGTGGGGGCAATGTGTGCTTTCCAGGATTGGGGAGGACAGTAGGTTAAAGTTGTTAGATCCAGGGGATCACTGATCAGGGATTGAAAGAGTTTATCCAGTGGGGTGGTGGTAATTCTTTCAACCAACTTTCCCAGAATGATGTACCCCAGATCGCTATAAACCACTTTTGACCCAGGTTCAGAGATGAGAGGGAGTTGATTTATGGTTGAAATAATTTCATCTGGGTGGCAAGTGAGCAGGTAAAACGGCTGCCAGGCTGAAAAACCCGCGCTGTGTGTCAACATTTGGCGGGCGGTGATACCACGTTTTTCCAGCGAATCCAGCTCCTTCATATATGAGGATGCTGGAAGATCCAGGTCTAATATTCCCTGGTCCTTCAGAATAAGACAGATAAGTGCGGTGGCTAAAGGTTTGGTAAGTGATGCGAGATCATAGACTTCATATACCTTTCCGGCTTGGCCTGATCCAGAAACGACTCCATTTTTGAGTGCCATCCATTGAGCTCCGTGAATGAGTCCATGATGACAGGCTTGCTCAAGCAAAGGTGTAATGTGAGACGACATTGAGACTGATGAGATGACCATAGGATTAATAGTTTAAAGGAAAGAGAGTGGAACAGAAATAAGGGTAAAGGGTGAATCTGGCCAGGGATTGAATGTGGTGGGTACATTTTTCGCAAAAGAATCAACGAGCAATATGGTCAATTGGAAATCAATACTACCTGGGTTTGGTAACAAAGTTCTCAGTTGTTTTCCAGAGAAAACGATGATTTTACTTTCTGAAGGCATTAAGCTAGTTCAGAAGTTAAAAAACTCAGAACTGTAAAGTTTAGTGATGGAAGTGTTACCGCCTTGTCTAGCTGTACCTTACTGATATTGACTTAAGATTTTGGTTGAATTTATTTAGGTTTGGCACGCAGAATGCTCTGCTTAGAATGCCTTCACTTTTCTGTGATATAAAATTTTTCAAAAAATCAAAACCTAGAAATATAGAGAGCGAATTAAGGTTGAAGGGGATTCAACCTGAAAAGTTAAGGGAACTCAGGGGCTTCGCTGAGAGGACGCAAGTTCGGGCAGTGGAGTGAGAGCGAGCGAGTAAAGCAGGCTGGCGAAAGAGAGCCGCCGGGCCTGAAGATGACAAAAAGCGAACCGTCAAGCACGAGCGAGTGCGGCGGCGCGAAAATTAAGGAGAAGGAAAAGAGCTATGCAATTGAGAAAGCTCACACGGTTTTTGAAAGCGTCAGCGTTGCTGATGTTGGCGGCCTTGATGGTCGTAACATTGGCACCCGTGAGCCAGGCGCAGGAACAGATCAACGTCAACGCGTTGTTGGTTGATTTTCCTGGTGGTTTGGGGAACGTGATCACGGGAGGGACGAGCGTCCCCGGGTTGACGGTATTGTTTCCACGGGGAAATGCGGGATCAAACAACGGCGTATCGGAC
>JACQXX010000168.1 GCA_016208495.1 Acidobacteriota bacterium
CAGGTCTAAGGGTCTTTCGGACGCAGAAGGTGAACTTCTAAGAACCTATTCTATTGAGTGTTTCAATCCCCGGCCAGGTCTAAGGGTCTTTCGGACACACCCCGGTATCGACTACGCCCAAATGGTCGCAGTGGAGTTTCAATCCCCGGCCAGGTCTAAGGGTCTTTCGGACGGGGTTATGACAAACCCATTTTCGCATTGCTCACCGGTTTCAATCCCCGGCCAGGTCTAAGGGTCTTTCGGACACTCGCCGAAGTTTCAAGAGTTAGCCAAGTTGCAACCCGGTTTCAATCCCCGGCCAGGTCTAAGGGTCTTTCGGACGGTTACCGCCGTGGTAGCCATCGTGGTTTTCCTGGGAGGTTTCAATCCCCGGCCAGGTCTAAGGGTCTTTCGGACTTACGTCGAGAAGAGAGGCAAGGTAACAGGGATCGTGTTTCAATCCCCGGCCAGGTCTAAGGGTCTTTCGGACGCAGAAGGTGAACTTCTAAGAACCTATTCTATTGAGTGTTTCAATCCCCGGCCAGGTCTAAGGGTCTTTCGGACACAAAGGATGACCTGCTTCAAGCAGCTATCCTTTCACGTTTCAATCCCCGGCCAGGTCTAAGGGTCTTTCGGACGTTTCAAGAGCGCGCGAAATCGGCAAAACAACCAAACCGTTTCAATCCCCGGCCAGGTCTAAGGGTCTTTCGGACCATGAAACATGACTATGGTTGATGGATGTTTCATTTTTTGTTTCAATCCCCGGCCAGGTCTAAGGGTCTTTCGGACAGTGGCTATTTTAACTCTTTTAAAAACAACCACTTAAACTACCCGTTCGGCTAACCTGCCTTCCGCAGGTTTTCCTTGCGGGGTTACGACAGGCTTCAAATCATCAATTTTCAAGGAAACTGGTTGATTGAATTAGAGTTACAGGTTTGGGCTAACCTGGGACATTTTGAGGGATTTTGAGGTTAGCCCGAAAAGAGTGATTGAGACCTGACTACAGTAGCTTGAGATCAGGCGAAAGTCAATCATTTTCTGAGGTTGATTAACGAGTTAAATTTATACCTATCAATACTTTACTCTACCTAAGCCACAACTGGAAACTTTAACTATTTCCAACCCGCTGAACCCTGGAAATCTTAGATAATCAAAACATCAAGGTGTGGCTCTCCCCAACTCTGCCCCTGTGTGCCGGTATTTTTCTGGCAGGAGCGACAGAAACGATAGATCCGTACTTTGTCCACCCGGCGATTGACCGTTCCTTTCAGGTCCATAACCAGCTCATCGAATTTTTTTTGAGAGAGGACGCATTCAAAAATGCTTCGCTGGACACGAACCCCATACTTCTCCATCACGGCTGCTGTACGTTTCAGTCGCCGGTCATCGGAAATGTCATAGGCCACAACGATAAACATGGACATAATACCAATTTGGGGTCAGGGCATCGGGGTCAGGGGTCAGGGAAATTCAATTTTTTCAATGATTTAGCTATTTGCTAATGCGACATCATCATTCCAAAATGGTATAGCCTGATCTCGTCTAATGCCACTCTTGAAATGGCGTATACTTTTGATTCTGAAGAACAGCTCGCTGCAAAGCCAAAGCTTGTTCGTGCAATGCTTTTCGAAAGCAAGTGTGCTGGCCATTTGATGGATTTGTAAATTCCGTCGTCATCAAACGCTCATATTCGCCCAGAAACCGTTTCCGGCCTGGAGAATCGAGCAGTACCCCGCCTTCCTCAGATTTCACAAAATCTTTCGGAGATAAAACCCCAAGGTTAAAGACATTGGTTGTCAGGCGATCAATGGTCATGGCGCGAAATTCTTCGATCAAATCCAGCGCCAGTGAACACCGACCGTAGTCAACTCCGTGAAAAAAGCCAACATACGGGTCAAACCCAACCGAAGCGGTCGCCGAAATTGCCTCTTGATACAGCAACGTGTATCCAAAGCTGAGAATTGCATTGACAGGATCTTTCGGCGGACGGCGGGTTCGTTTGTCGAACGTCAGTCCATTGCGCAGCATTCCCCCAAAAACTTGAAAATAGACGGCGGCAGCCTGGCCTTCAACACCACGCAAGGCATCCAGACTCCCAGTTCGGCCAGCTTGTCTCAGCATTAATTCCAGAGCGGTGAGCGCCTCGGAAAATTTGGTTTCGGAATGGTTTCGTTGGTACCTGGAAAGGACACGGGCGGAGTTGGCAATTTTGGCCATGACAACCTCCCGAGCCAGGCCAATCGCAAAGTCAGGGCTGCGAAACCGTTCAAACTGTGCCAGCCGAAGCAAAACGTTTTTTGATTCCAGCGGCGCCAGTCGCCCTTTGAGCTTGCCGTGAATGCTTAAAAAAACGGTATCAATTCCATGGTCCAGCAGAAAACTCATCACCTGGGTCGTGAGTTGAGCGTTGCCAACCACGACGACTCGCTCAACTTTGAATTCATGGATGGAAGCCAAAACCGTATCCTGGTATTTGACCACGAGCCGGTTTTGTTCTTTATGGAGTGTTGTGTTCTGCTCGGTTAAATACAAAGTCGCCATTGGCGTTCCTCCGATGAAGCAATGTTGTACCAGTTTGTAGTCAGTAGTCAGTACCAGTTAAGGGTTGAAATGGTTTTTGTTCTCATCCCAAAGGGATGGAGTAAAGTGAGCCGGTGGTCAGCGTCGCTTTGGACGCGCCACCACCGGATGTGGGTCAGATCCAGGATTTTCCCCACCCGGCCAGCCGCCGCCATAGGCGGCGGCTGGCCGGGTGGGAGATTGGAAGCAACGCCCTGGGCTAGCGTGCCTTCCGCCCAGTTCCTGGGTTCAAATCCGCTCATTTTTTCAACTCTTCATTCGCATTACAAAAGAAAGACGGCTTTGGGGGTTGGGTCCGGCATCCGTCCAATGGACTTGATTGCTCGAAGGCATCCACGGCACAGTTCGTAATACCGGACACTGTCTTCCACTGGTTCAATGACCCGTTCCACCTCCGCCAGAAGCTGGTCAAACCTGGAATGGGAAATTGAACATTCAAACAGACTGTACTGAACTCCATCTCCATACTTTGAAAGTAATTTATGAAGACGGGTTCGACGACGGTCATCCGTGATGTCATAGGCCACCACAAACAGCGTTGAATCTAGGTTCATTCGGTTCCCCCAATCTTTGAAGCCAGTTGCCCAAGCCAACCAGCCACCGTTCGCCGCGTTGTCGTGACGGCATTTCCACTGTGGTGGGCAATTGTTTGGGCAACGACGGCTGGGAGCGTGGCTGGAGGAACAATGTTCCCATCGGCAGCAAAGTGGTACCCGAGAAAATCAAAAGCCTCACCCGGTCCAACAATTCGGGTTTTCTCGGGGTGCAATCCAAGATGCCGTTGTTTGAGCGACTGACGCACCAGCCGGAGGGCATTGGCCGCTTCGGTTTTCGTCTGAGCGGCAATGACAAAGTCGTCGCAGTAGCGAATGAACCGCATTCCTTTTCCAGTTAAAACTTGATCTACCGGATGAAGGTAAATATTTGACAGTAGCGGAGAAATCGGCGACCCCTGCACAATCCCCCGTGAAATGGTGCCTCGGGATTGAATCGCCCGATACACCAGCGGAGCGACGGTGAGTGCCGCCGCCGCAACTCCACCAATTCCCAGAACTGGGAGAGCCAGCCGCGAAACCAGCGCTCTTTCGGCCAGAGCCCCCACCACGCCATTTTCGACAAACCGACGCAAGAGTGCCTGTCTCCGCTTCGCCACGGTTGATTCGGTCAGGGCAACAGTTTCAGGCTGAGAATCAAGCGGTTCCATCATTTCTGGTTCAAAGCCCGTAGCCGGAACCCCAAGCCGGTCATTGACATATTCATCAGCCATCGAACCCAACGTGTCGCTCAGGCCAAGTCGGGCCCGAGCAATCGTTGACTGGCAGCGTTCAAGCATCCCCAGTTGAGTTGAGATCTGAGGTTCCATCGCGCCGGCATCCAGCCAGAGTCGAATCAGCTTTAAAAGATCGGGATCGTCAAGGGTTTGTGAAACCTCAGCACAGAGCAGCGAATGATTCACGGACGGAAAGAAATCGAGAATATCCGCATCAACTGTCCAGACGTACCCCTGGGCACGAGCAATCACCAGGTGGTGGATAGCGGTTTGGATGGATCTTCCCTGCCGAAAAGCAAAACTACAATCCAGAAACTGACGCTCAAACACCGGTTCGATGGCATCGAGCACCGCTCGTTGAGCAACCCGGTCGCGAACGGTCGGAATGCCCAACTCGCGTTGTGCTCCATTCGGTTTGGAAATACTGACCCACCGATTGGGCAAGGGTTGATAGGTCCGGTTGATCAGATTCCGGGAAAGCTCGGTTAAATGTTCAGACAGCTTTTTCTCAAAGGCTGCGATGTGAAGGGCATCGCTCCCGGCAGCGCCACGGTTGGCTCGAACCTTGCGCCATGCCTGATAGAGCCAATCCAGAGCGGCAATTTGCCTGAGCAATCGTGAAGGTTCAGTTGAATTGGGTGTTGAGTTCATCATCAGGGCATCTCCTTTCCTGGAAACCGTTAATTTTGCTTGTTTCAAAAGCAGGATTGGCTAAGTACCTCGTCATAAGTTTTCTGAGATATTGAGTTTGGTAAGTATTTGATTCTTTTCGTATTTTTCGTGTTTTTCGTGGTTAAAATGTCTGGAAATTTTCGGTAAGGTACTTATCTGTTCGACAAATTCACTTCCGGCGGACATCCTGGTGACGCTGCTCCCACCAGTTCCAGGCCATGTATCCCAAAATTCCAAGGTTGAGTACCACGCCAAACCACATCCACCGATTTGGATGGCGACGCAGTGAAGGTACAAACCAATAAACCAATCCGCTTCCTCCAATAAGAATCAGCACCACATACAGAAAAAAATTAATCATCACCTTCTCTCCTGATTTGAGATTGGGCCATCCGGGCCTGATCGTTGAAGCGGTCCAGAGCTTCGCGCAGCCACTCACGGCTCGATTGACGGTTTGGATCGAGCTTCAAAATTTCGCGAAAACAAGTGGCGGCCAGTTCAAATTCTTTATCAGCCATAGCCTGTAACCCATTTCTTGATAATTCATTGAGGCGGGCTTCTTTCTCTTGAAAACCCACTTTCGATTGATGGGTTTCGGCCAGCAAAGCCTGAGCTTCCTGATTTGAAGGGTCGTCCACCAAAACCTGATTGACCAGACGTAAACAATCTGGCAGTGCCTGGTTGTCTAAATACTGGTGGGCCATTTCAAGCCATTGACGATGCTGGACGGCCCTTGCCCGACGAATCTGACTTTTCACACCCGTTACCCGGCGATCTTTCGGGCTAAGTTGTTGGGCTTGAGCAAGGAGTTCCAGTGCCTGAGCATAATTTTTGGACTGTGCCAGGAGCAGAGCTTGATCGAGTATAGTCTTGACGTTTTGCCGCAGATTTTGCTGGGCACGTTGCTGGGTGTACTGCTGGATCTGCTCTTCAGAGCATAGACACATGATTTCACCCGTGACCGGATGAAACGGCGACTCATACTGTTCAATTTGTTTTCCTCGATCACGACAAAACTGGAGTGGCCGTCCCGTGCCCCGATGGGTTCGCACTCCCTTCATCCAGTCATAGGCCACGATGATGCGTGACTCAACTGGCTTGAGTTCGATTCCGAATTTCGGATCCCGACCTGGTGCGTCGAAAAACAGGACGTCTCCCTGTGGAGTGACCAGATACCATTTCCGGGGTTCGCCCGATGGAGAGTAATAAAAACCATCCAGGTACAAATGGATCAAAAATGAATATCCCGCGAAAAACAGCGCCGCCAGTACTATTCCCTGGCGTCTTTTCTGAGAATCGAGTGAAAACACCATTCTGACACAGCCTGATCCGACCAAAGTTATCAGGGTTGCTACGCCACGGGCCATGGATTCCGACATTCCGAAATCAACCATCAGGCGGTGCTTAACCGCAAAAAAGAACCACAGATTTGAAAACAGGAATCCACCGATCAACAAGACCAGAATCACCACCAGGGTAATTCCAATACCGAGGAACCACCTGTACATATCCACCTCCTTTGTCCTTCTGAGGTGGGTACATTAAAGCTGAATTTTCTCGATATTTTTTCTGGACAACCTAGTTGAGAGGCACGCTTTGGAGTCAGTGAAACCTGGGATTGGTTCTCATGGTGTGGTTAAAGTAATGAAAAATCTGCATTTACCTGGTCTGGCCTATGTTCCTTTTGTTTCTTTGGACACAAAAAAAGCCGCAATGATTGCGGCATAAAATTGAGGTTACTCCCCGGCCAGGTCTAAAGGTTCTTGGGACAAGTGTTGTGGTTTAACCAAACAGGACAAACCGGGGCGTTTCAATCCCCGGCCAGCAATTCTTTGTTTGGAAATGAAAAGAGTCAAGAGTTCCGCCTTTATAGCAGTTCTTAAATGAACGAATGACAAATATGTCTTTGAAGTCCTGTGGATGCAAGAAATGTGTGTACTGCGTTCACCTGAAAACTGCTATAGGCGGTCCCAGTGTCCCTTGGGACCAACTTCGGGGGACAAACCCGCCTAAAGGCGGAACTCTTGACTTTTCCCCTCCTGGTTGAAGTCGCCAAGTGTTCCAAATCGCCATCTTTTTGGGTTTGAACTCGAGAAACCATTCAAACAAAGAATTGCTGATCCCCGGCCAGGTCTAAAGGTTCTTGGGACTCGTTGTTGCTCAGGGTGATACAGCTTACCAGCTGATGGTTTCAATCCCCGGCCAGGTCTAAAGGTTCTTGGGACAAGTGTTGTGGTTTAACCAAACAGGACAAACCGGGGCGTTTCAATCCCCGGCCAGGTCTAAAGGTGTTCAGGACTCTGCAGCATCCGGTGGCACGTTTGGCACAAGCGTCGTTTCAATCCCCGGCCAGGTCTAAAGGTGTTCAGGACCATACGCTTCCCGTCAATGACTCGGAAGTGA
>JACQXX010000169.1 GCA_016208495.1 Acidobacteriota bacterium
CCAGTCGAGTTCCACTGTGTAGGGCACCGTCAGCGTGAAAAAGCCAATCGCGGTTGGACGACCATTGACCTGATGGAGTTCAATCCCATCCAGGTTCAAGATAATCGTCCCCTGGCCTTTCATGTGTTCCCAGCCATCACCCTGCCATCTCGGATCGGCTTTGACTCCGTGCATCAATGTTCCCCCGCTCATCGAGACTGGCAAATACTTGGGAAACATTGATTTCACCCGATCTTTCACCTGCTGCAGCGTCGGAAGCTGATTTCCGGCAATTGGGGTTTTATTGATGTCTTCCTGCGCTTCGGCCACCATTTTGACAAAGTAGTTTTGAGCCGCCACCCGCAAATCAAGCATCGTCGCCCGCGAAAATGACTCGACTTCGATGCGTTTGCGTTCCAGGCGGACTTTCTTGAGCACCGTCGCCGTCTGAATTATCAATGCCAGACCAAGCACTGCAAAGATGGTGATGAACAACATCACCCACAACAGCGCCATGCCGCTCTGCTTTATCCGCTTTGAATGATGAGGTAGAAAAAAGTTTTTCATAAATGATGCTCCTTATCCTCGCTTATAAAAAGTTGTTGAGGCGAAGACTTCGACTTCGTGGTCTCCTTGAAGTCGGACTTGCAGGTAATACACACCGCTGATTGTTCCGCGAACCAATCTTTCATATGTATAAATTTTTGATCCCGCAGGGTAGTTTCCAGAGGGCGGCTGTTTTCCAGGTTTGGTCGGTGTGTCCTCTGTTTTTCCTTTTACAACACTCAGTACTGCGCCTTCATGGCTCACCACCACCTGTCCGATTTGATTTTCAACTGCTTTGGCTTCGGCAAACTGGAAAGCCAGTTCGGTGGCGGCCAGGTTCATCCGTTGTGAATCAGCCGTGACGACCTGGATGCGGGCCAGTGTGAACATGTGGCTGCCGACCATAGCGACCGGGATAAGCAAAATCAGAATTGCGATGACCAGTTCGAGCAGTGTCAATCCCCGTTGATTTGCCTGTGAACGATTCAGTAAACGGGCATTCGAACGGTGGTTTCGATATTGGTTTGAATAAAGCCTGAGCATAATTTTTCCTCTCAATCAGTACACCTGGGTTGTGATGGATTCAAACTTCCCGTTGGCGCCAAAACGGGCAAACCGCTGAATCGGTGCTGGCGATGTGGTAATCAACAGGGCGCGGGCGCGTCTGGTTGTGGTGTCTTCGACAATGATCAAACCCCACCGATTTTGCGCTGTTCGACCAGACTGAATTTCAAAAACAAGTGGTTCATTCGGATTGAGAACCGGGGTATTGGTCGGAAGTGAATTGGCCGAAACTTCGGTCACCAGGCGAACTCGCTTTGACAGGTTCAACGACTGGAAATTGACCGTCCGACTTGCCCTGTCTTCCAACCCAATGCGGGCATTTTGCCGGGCTTCTTCAATGGCCTGGGCAATGCGTTCGAGGGCGACCAGTTCACGATTGGCATTTGGGCCGGAGTTGCCGAAGAAATATCCGATCAATCCGGCAATCACGCCAATGATCAAAATCACCGCCAGGACTTCAATCATGGAAAACCCCTGTTGGGTCTGGCGACGGGGGAAGCGGGATTCAGGGTTCGGGGTTTGGGGTTCGGGGTTCAATATCAAAGCTCGAAACATAATCAGCTCCTGGCAGGTGGTCATTAGGGGGTTGGAATTGTCAATTGCACGGGTTTCAGGGCTTCGAGGATCGAATCAACCTGAACGGTTTCGGTTCGGCGGGTCGTTGGGTCAGTGAGGGTTCCGCTGACTCGAACGCCAACCAGGTTTTGGGCACTCGACGGGAGTGCCGTTGAGGCCGTAACCGTACTTCCTGCTCGAACCAGATATGCAAATTGAAGGTTGACGTTGTAGCCAGGTGCAAATCGCGCCAGTTGGACGGTTTGCCCCGTTGACTGACAGCCGGCCATTTCAGAACGGATGATGCCGGTGGCCGAAATTGTGTACGTTACGATTTGATTGATCGGGACCAGGGTGCCACGCAGCTTGGGGATAGTCCCAATTGAAGAAAAAAGCGAACAATTGGTAACCACTGAAAAAGAGAGGACGACGGTTCGTTCCGGGTCAAGAATTCCAATGCCGGTGGCACCACCGCCGCCAATTCCACCACCCGTCCCGCCGCCGGTGTTGCCTCCACCATTTCCTGGAAGCCCGCTTCCCGGCGGAAGCGTAGTCGGCAGTGACCCTGGTCGTTGAGGTGCTTTGGTTGAACCATCCCGGCCTGGGCCGCCACCGGTTCCGCCGCCGGTATTACCACCGGGAAGCTCGCTAAACCCGCCGACATAGGTGGCTGGAACGACACATTCTTCCTGGGTTGCTTTGCGTGGGGTGCCGGTCAATTGAATCAAAACTGGTGAGCCATCAGGATCAGTGCAGAACAATAATTGACCCGCCGCAAACTGCTTCCAGACTTCCGGGTCAACTCCGTTGATTGTCAGTTTCGAGCCGGTGAGGTTGACCACCGAGCCCGTGCCCATTTGGGCGGCTGACAAAATAACCATCGTGTCATTGGTTGTGTCCTGCGTGGTAAAGAAAATCGCTGGCTGACGGTTTCCTTTTTGATCTTTGACAACTCCCAACGATTCGGTTCCCTCGGCTTTGGCAATCAAGTTAAAGCCGCTGGTTTCAATATCAAACTTCATATTGGAGGCCAGCCCGAGCCGAATTTCATCCAACCGATTGCGGCTGGCGGCGTGCAGGCGATATTTCTGGTACCCCAGAAAGATGCCCAGAATGGCACCGCTGAGAATGGAGAAGATTAGCAGTCCGATCAGGAGTTCCATAAAGGAAAATCCTTCCTGTCGGTGGGCTCTCTGTTTGGATTGGAAGTGTTTTGCCATAAGATGAAGCCTTAAAAATTAAATTTTTGAAAAAAAGCAAACTTGCCCGGATCAAGTGCAAATGGTGTTCCAGGGGGAAACTGGACGCCTTCTATTTATGTATCGAAAGATAGACGGAGTGTTCATTTCCGCTCGATACCACATATAACCTTTTATCTTTCCTGCAATCACGAAAATCCAGACTGACACTGAAGGGTTAAAGTAGAGTGGTTTTTTAGTCAAACTGTTGAATAAAAACACTATATGATCTATTGCTCGCCCTGTGCGAAAGTCTGAGTCTGGTATGAAAGTCCTGATTCTTGAGTTGCAGATAGTGGTTTGATTGAGTGAGGAGGCTGGCTCCTTCAGTCGAGCATACTATTTTGCTCATATTTAAAAAAAGTGCAAACCACTTTTTGAAGAATGAACCAGCGCCAGGCAAAGCCAATGGTTACACTGGTTTCGCTGAAGGTAATTAAATTAAAATTTCGAATTGAATTAAACTTTTGTGGGAATATGAATTGAAGGGGAAAACAATCGCTGGGCAGCGACCGCCAAACCAAGCACAAACCAGAGGATGAGCGTTACTTCGCCATCGCCCAGATTAAAGTGGACGATTGAACTGGCGGCAAATCCAGTCAGCCCACCCAGGACTCCGAGGAGAACGCCGTAACTGCAGACTTGCTCCAGCGAATTGTGATTGATTGAAAGCGGCTCCGTAACGGGTTTCCAAAGGGCCAGCCAAAATAACCAAACCATCCATCCATAGGCAATCAGCGCCGGAAGCCCCCACCACACTGCAATTTGCAGGTACGAGCTATGAAAATGACCGGGCGGAAGCTGGCCCTTACCCCAGAGCCCCCATTCGCGGCCATGAACCTTGTCGCTGTCTTTGCCGATGCCCAGAAACGGGTGTTGTTCGACGAGGTGAACGCCTTCCTGCCAGACCACCAGCCGCCAGTACAAACTGCCTTCGCTGGTATCAGTCAGGGCCATGCTGCGTTGTTTGTACGCCAGGGCGACGCCCGCACAACTGACAATCAACGCCAGTCCCAACAAAGCGACACCCGTTCGAGTTTGAATTTTTCCGGTCTTCCAAAGTGCGATCAGCATAACGCCGATTGAAAGCCCCAGACTGGCCAGCGATGCGCGGGTATTGGTACAAAACAACGCTCCAAGGGTAAGGAGCACCGCGACACTGATGAGCAGGTGCAACTGCTTTGGTGTCAGTTGTTTGAAGAGCCAAAGATCGGTTGGTGCCACCTGGAGTTGATCGCGTTTCCAGAAGCTCAACCAGAGGCCGATCCCAAGCGAAGCCAGGATTTGCAGTACTTCAGCATAGGTGGCGTAGTGGTTATAAAATCCGCTGGCGCGAAAATCACGCGCCAGCGAACCTTCCGCTCCAAGTCGCTCGACGCCTTGAGGGAGTCTTTTGGCGTCAGCTTCTTTGATTCGCAGCTTGGCCAGCTTTTTTTCACTGGTTTTGGTGATGGCGCCCCGGCGAATCTGGGTGTCAAGAGGTTGTTCGCCCCGTCGAAAGTGAAGTTTGATGAATGAATCAGTGAGGCCGGCATCGGCAAGTTGGGAGAGTGTTTCAAGGCTGCGAATGGACTGGCCATCGGCTTTCAGGATAACGTCTCCGGGTTGGAGTCCGGCACGCAGCAGCGGGCTGCGTTTGGAAAGAGTTGTCACCCGTACTCCAACTCCAGCCGCCCGCTGTCCAAGAGTAAACAGCGTGTTGACCTGACACGAAAGAAGCAGCGTCAACGCCAAAATGACCACCCAGCGCAGATTTTGAACGCGGCTCGAAACCAGATAAATTGCGCCGAGCAAGGCCACGCTTTTCATGCCTCTTAGACTGAGGCGAGGCTCATATGAAAAAGCCGAAGATAACAGACAGAACCCAAAAAAGAGCAGGAGCGGCCAATCCGCCGGCGTTGGAATCAATCCCCATCGCCGACTGGTTGCGCATTGTGCCAGCCAGAACAACACAGCGAGGACAAAGCTGGTTTGCGAGGCTGCAATTGAATGGGGAGCCGTCAATGCGCACAGGAACAACGCCCACCGGGAGGTGGCTTCAAACCGGTTGGCCCAGAGTGAGGGAGATGGCGATTCAACCGGTGATGGAGGGAGGGATGAAACCATGGAGCAACAGGGCGGAGAAAAAGGCTTTTGTTCGGACGCAACAAAATCTCACCACAGAGGACACAGAGGAACACAGAGCTGTCTTCAAATTCCTCTATGTCCTCTGTGTCCTCTGTGGTTTAAAAATCAGGCTGTGATCTTCTCAATGACCTGGCGGACACGATCCACGGCCCGCTGGATGTTTTCAAGCGAATTGGCGTAGGAAATCCGGACATATCCCGGAGCCCCAAATGCCGAGCCCGGTGTCATTACGACGTGGGCTTCGTTCAAGAGCAGGTCGGTAAATTCAGAGTCTGTTTTGAGTGAACTTTGCTCCAGCACTCCTTTAATAGAAGGGAAGGCATAAAAGGCGCCTTCGGGCATCCGGCAGGAAACGCCTTTGAGTTCATTCAAGGCTGGAACCAGCCAGTCGCGCCGTTTCTGGTATTCGGCCATCATTTCGGCAATTGAGGACTGGTCGCCTTCGGCGGCTTCAATGGCGCCCCACTGGGCAAAGGTGGTTGGGTTTGAGGTCGAGTGGCTCTGGACAGTCGCCATATCCGTCACCCAATCTTTATTGGCCAGGGCATAGCCAATTCGCCAACCGGTCATGGCATAGGTTTTTGAAAAAGAGCCGGAAACCATGACCCGTTCGCGAAGTTCAGCCGGTAAACTAGCAGCTGAAAAGGGCTTATGCGGCGGGTAGGTAAACTGGTAATAACATTCGTCGGAAATCATCCAGAGTCCGCGTTCGGCCACCAGTTCGGCAATTTTGCGGAACTCCTCGGTTTCGATAATTCGGCCCGATGGATTGCTTGGTGAGTTGACGATAATCAGCCTTGTCCGTGGAGTAATCGCATTTTTGACCATCTTGGCGGTGAGTTGAAACCCATTGTCTTCGGTATCAATGTAAACCGACGTGCCGCCGCAAAAGGTCACAATCTCAGGAAAGGTGACCCAATACGGGGTTGGGATAATGACTTCGTCACCTGGATTGATCAGCGTGGTGATGGCATTAAAGAGCGTTTGTTTGCCGCCAGCCGAAACAATGATTTGGGATGGTTCAAAGCGGGTACCAGTCTCGCGCTCAATATAATGAAGGACTGCGTTCTTGAGTTCGGCGGTGCCGCTGGCTGGCGTGTATTTGGTTTTGCCACTGTCAAGGGCGCGTTTGGCTGCGTCGCGAATGTTGGCCGGCGTGGTGAAATCAGGTTCACCGGCGCCAAGGTCAATCACGTCATGACCGGCAGCTCGAAGCCGGGCTGCCGCCTGGGTGGCTGCCATGGTGGATGAAGGTTGCATTGCGATGAGCCGCTCAGCCCGAGGAAAAACGACTGACATAGTTAGTACCTTTTAAGAAAGAGGGTTGCGGGGTTCAGGGTTCAGGGTTCAGGGTTGCGGGGTTCAGGGTTCAGGGTTGCGGGGTTCAGGGTTTTCGAAGAATCCGCCTGCTGACACAGATGATTCTGACTACTCACTACTCGCTATCTCGCTACTTCACTCAGTTTTTGTCGCATTCGGTCGGCAATCAGTGGCGGAACAAGTCCAGTGACTTCGCGTCCCAGCAGGAAGATTTCCTTGACCAGACGGGAGCTGACATAGCTGTACGTGTCAGCCGACATCATAAACACGGTTTCGATATTGGGCTGCATTCGGCGGTTCATCAGGGCCATTTGCAGTTCATATTCATAATCGGAAATGGCTCGAATTCCGCGCACAATGCAATCAGCTTCTTGCGCCTGAGCATAGGTCACAAGCAATCCATTAAAGGTGTCTACTTTGACTTTGGCGAGCGGGGCGACGACTTCGCGAATCATCTCCAACCGCTCTTCCGTGGAAAACATCGGGCGTTTTTCCGGATTGACCAGAATGGCCACGATAATTTCGTCAAAGAGCTTGCAACTACGCTCGATAATGTCGAGATGCCCGTTGGTCAACGGGTCAAAGGAGCCGGGATAGATGGCGCGTGTCACACGAACCTCTCGGAGATGTTGGAATGATTCAGGTGTTTTCCAGGGAAGAAGCGCGATGCTAAATCAGTTGATGACACGATGTAAACTGTTTGGGTGAGAATCAAGAATGAAGAATGAAGAATGAAGAATGAAAGAATCTGGTCAAGAATCAGAAAAGTCTTTATCTGTGAGTATTTTGGTGTTCTGGTTTTTTCATCCTTGCGCCTTTTTTTCTTCAAGCCGGGGCGGTTGCCAGGCGGAAGGTCACCTTTCAATTTGCTTGACAGCGGCTGTTTCAGCATAATGAACAAGTGTTCAATTTCTAGTTACCTGCGAAATTCCCACGCGCTACCACGCAAACTATTGAGGAGTAAGAAGAAAAGGAAATGTCTACGGAAACCACGCTCGATTTGAAAAAAACAGTCAATTTGCCTTCCAAGCAACTTCCGATGAAAGGCAACCTGACGCAAGCTGAACCAGCCCGCTTGAAACGCTGGAATGAAAAGGATGTCTATGGCGAAATGCGCAAGGCACGTGCCGGGCGTCCAAAGTTCTTGTTCCACGATGGCCCACCCTATGCGAATGGGAAGATCCACCTGGGAACGGCATTCAATAAGATTTTGAAGGATTTTGTCCTCAAATCGCGTGTGATGATGGGGTTTGACGTGCCTTATATTCCGGGCTATGACTGCCACGGACTGCCGATTGAAAATAAGGTCGAAAAAGAGCTTGGCAAAAAACGTCACGAAATGTCGGTCATGCAAATCCGCCGGGCGGCGCGCAAGTTTGCTGAAAAACACATCAAGGTGATGAACCAGGACTTTCAACGCCTTGGCATCTTTGGCGACTGGGAACATGCCTACGAAACGATGAGCTTTGGCTATGAAGCTGCGATTTTGCGGACACTGGGCGATTTTATGAAGCTGGGCAGCGTCTATCGCGGGCTGCGCCCGGTTCACTGGTCAATTGGCGCCCAGTCAGCACTGGCTGAAGCTGAACTGGTGTACAAAAACGTGACGGATCCTTCGGTGTATGTGGCCTTTCCGCTCAAGTCGGATCCGGCTGAGCTTGACCCGGCATTGGCTGGGAAGTCAGTCAATGTCGTGATCTGGACCACCACGCCCTGGACGCTTCCGGCCAACCTGGGCATCTGTTTTGGACCCACGTTTGATTATGTCGTGGTGGAGGTCAACGGCGAAAACTACCTGGTGGCTGAAGAATTGCTCAAAGCCGTCAGTGAGAAATGCGACTGGACTGATCCGCAGGTGATTGCCCGCTTCAAAGGTCAGGCGATGGATCGCAAGGCAGCCCAGCATCCGTGGATTGATCGGGAGTCGCTGTGCATGGTGGGCGACCACGTGACGCTCGATGCTGGAACGGGATGTGTTCACACGGCGCCGGGACATGGCGCGGAAGACTTCTACATTGGCAAGGAATATGGCCTCGATGCCTATTGCCCGGTTGATGGCCGGGGCCATTTTACCGAAGAGGTGGAACATTTTGCCGGAATGCAGGTCTTTGAAGCGAATCCGAAGATTGTCGCTTTTTTGAAAGAAAAGGGCCGGCTGCTGAAGGTTGAGGATTACTTCCACAGCTATCCTCACTGCTGGCGGACCAATACCCCAACCATCTTCCGGGCGACACCGCAATGGTTCATTTCGATGGATTCAGCCGATTTGCGCCAGAAGGCACTCGACGAGATCAACAAAGTGTCGTGGCTGCCGGCCTGGGGACGCGACCGGATGAGCAAAATGTTTGTTGACCGGGCCGACTGGTGTATTTCACGGCAGCGAGCCTGGGGCGTGCCGATCACGGCGCTCAGGTGCAGCGACTGTGCCACGGAATATGTCAGCGCCGATTTGATGTACCGGGTGGCTGAATTTTTCGAGAAAGAAGGGGCGGATGCCTGGTATCTGCGTGAATTCACAGACTTTGTGGAACCTGGGTTCAAATGCGGTCACTGTGGTTCTGAAAAGTTTGAGAAGGAAATGGATATCCTCGACGTGTGGCTTGATTCGGGGACAAGCTGGCAGGTGATGGAACGGGCTGGATTGTGCAAACCTGAGGAACCCGCCTCGGATGTCTACCTTGAAGGCTCAGACCAGTATCGAGGATGGTTTAACTCGTCGTTGATTGTAAGTTTGGGACTGCGCGGGCATTCCCCGTACAAGCAGATTATCACCCACGGATACGTGGTGGATGGAAAAGGACAAAAGCTTTCAAAAAGTTTAGGCAACTTCATCGAACCGCAGGAACTGATCAACAAAGGCGGGGTTGATATCATCCGGCTCTGGGTGGCCAGCCTGGATTACACCGAGGACGTGCGGATTTCCGATGAAATCATGGCGCGTATCGGCGATGCCTATCGCAAGATCCGCAACACGGCCTGCTATCTGGTCAACAATCTGTATGACTTTGATCCCAAACAGGATGCGGTCCCGATGTCAGAGTTGATAGAAATTGACCGGTGGGCGCTGGTCAAAATGAACGAAGTCGTCAAAACCGTGCGCGAAGCCTATGACCGCTATGATTTTCAGGCGGCGTACTTTGCGCTGTATGGGTTCTGCGCCACTGAACTGTCAAATATTTACTTTGATGTGCTCAAGGATCGACTCTATACCTGCGCACCAAAGTCATTTGAGCGCCGTTCGGCACAAACCGGGCTGTATGAAATCGTGCATCGGATGGCCCGGTTGCTGGCGCCGTTCATGGTGTTTACCGCAGATGAAATCTGGGAGAAATTGCCGCATCCAGAAGGTCCCGATGTCTCAATTCATGTCACTGAATTCCCGGAGTATGACGAAAATTTGGCAGATTCGGCCTTGCTGGCACGCTGGGAGAAACTGCTGGAGGTTCGATCAACGGTTCTCAAAGCGCTTGAAACCGAACGTGTTTCCGGGCACATTGGCTCCTCACTCGAAGCTCAGGTAACGCTGGCGGTCAGTGGTGACGTGGAGGAGATCCTGAAAACATATGGTGAAGAGGCACTCATGTTTTTCTTTATTGTATCAGGGGTGAAACTGACCGAAGCCAATGGAAATGACGTGCAGGTAACCGTTTCACTTGCTGATGGCATCAAGTGCGAGCGGTGCTGGCACTATGAAACGACCGTGGGCCAGGATGAGCGATTCCCAACCCTCTGTCATCGGTGTGCCACCAATGTCGAAGCTGGCTGGCTGAAGAATGGAGAATGAAGGAAGAAGAAAGTGGTTAGCGGTTAGTGGTTAGTTTTTGGTTCTTGGTTCAGAGTTCCTGGTTCTTGGAAGGTATTGGTTTCTAAGCACCAGGTACTAACCACTAACCACTAACCACTAGATAGTTTCTTCATTCCTTGGGAGATATCTGATGGAAGAGCCGCTTGAACAGTCTATATCCACTGTCCCAACTGAAGCTCCAGCGATGGTTCTCACCAACCGTTCGGTGGGGCTGGTCCTGACCAGGTTGCTCTTCCAGCGGTTCTGGTATCTGGCAATCACACTGGCGATTTTGCTGGCTGACCAGGTTACCAAAGCCTGGGCCTGGATGATTTTGCGACTGATGCCCTTGCAGCAAATCACCCTGATAGAAGGGATGCTAAATCTGGATTATGCTGAAAATCCGGGTATTGCCTTTAGTTTGTTAGGAAGCTGGCCACCTGCAACCCGCTGGTTTCTCTTTGCCGTGGCCAGTTTAGCTGCCATCGGAGTATTTTTTTACCTGTTGTTTACTCCGCTCCGTGAGCGGCGGTTACTGGTGGCACTGTCTATGATTCTCGGCGGGATCATTGGTAACGCCATTGACCGTGTGGTACATGGTTTTGTGGTTGATTTTTTGGATGTGTATATCCGATGGCAGGGGGAACATCACTGGCCAACATTTAACGTTGCTGATAGTTTTATTTGCATTGGGGCGTTTTTGCTGGCGGTTGATTTACTGGTTGGTTCACAGCACGTCTCTTCGACCCCGTCTGATTCCCACCGCATTGAAGTTTAGGACCCGTCATTGAACGAATTGGTTGGCCAGGGTAGGGGTAGTGTCATTGCTGTTCTTGACCCGTGAACGTGAAATTGTCTCGGTGGAATCGGGGAATTTATCTGAACTTTGCCCTTTGAATCCCGTTATTTTGGGGCGCAAAGCAACTTTTTGTTAATTAAGGAATCTGATTTGCATGGAAAAACAATGAACAACACCCTCACTTTTACAAAAAGCTGAGGTAACTCAATGAATTCAGTGATGGTTTTTCAGCAGAGATGCTCTGCAGAAAGGAAATGGGATATGGCAACGTACGCTGATCCGGAACAACAGTTTGGACCGCTGGAAGTGGTTGAACGTTTGTTGGAGTTGTGCGAACTCGGTGGGTATCCCTCAATGTTGTTTCTGAATTCGACATTTGATCTGGCTTATTATCTGGATGCGTTAGGGTTCGACGTCTACAGCCTGTCAAATGGGGGATGCAAGGCCATTGATTTTTCAGAACCGACAGTCAGTATGCTTCCAAGTGGTGACAAGGCTCATTGCCACCAAACCGCTCATTAACACGCTCGTTTCGTTTTTAGTTACTGCAACACAGGTTTTTAGTCAGGATATTCAGAGTTCAGATTCAGATTTGTAAGAGTATTGCAACCGGGCATTGGGGAAACTCAATGCCCGATTGCTTTTGAGGGAGCGGATTTGGTGAAAAGCTCAGGGTGTTGCGGTTGAACCGGTGTTCCGGCGTGGACAACTTCAAGCGGGATTTGAAGCTTGACAGTGCGTGGAGGGAAACAGGATTCATCATTGCAGGTCTGAACTTTCAATGTGCCAGTGAGGGTATATTTTCCAGGCCGGAGTTTTCGGCCAATTGTGACCGGGACAATGATATGCACATCACCTTCATAAACCGACAATGGTTTCTCGGAAAATGAAACCTGGTGCGAAATAGCTTCCGGGTAGATTGGGCTGGCAGCTTGAAATCCTTTGGTCGGAGCGATTTTCAGTTCGGTTGGAATCAGGAATTCATCTTCGAGTTGATGAGCATTGATGTGGTAGCCATCCTGAATGGTCAAGTGCACAGCCAGTTGGATCACATCTCCAGGTCGTGCTTTATCCACTGACCACACCGACCGGAGCCCAACCAGCGTTTCTGGATCAACCTGGGCTGAAGCTGAAACGGTCAATCCGCACACGATCAATCCCACGATCAACACCCGGTACAGGGCCCGCGATATCCCAACTGTCTTCATTGAAAAACCTTCTTTCTGTTTCAACTGGCCAGCCGGATGTCTTCAATGATCATCTGTGGTCGGCTCATTCCATTCCATTCATTGAGCTCGATGCGCCCCAGAACCTGAATCGGGACCCCAACTGGAATTTGGTCAGATAAATCAGCCCGCTGCCACCAGATAGCCTCCATGCGCACATTTCCGTCAACCAGCCAGAGTTTTAAATGGTGTTCGCGCAGGATTTTGCGGTCTGTCACTGTTGCCGCAACGACCAGCCGTGGCGCCGGGTTATTGATCCCATATGGCGCCAGTCGGGCCAGAGATTCGATCAACTGGGGTGTAATCTGGCCAAGGCTGGTTGTGCCATCATAGCGTCGGGTTTGAATTAAATCTTCCTGTGACAAAATAGAGCGTGCATATTCGTTGATGCGGTTGCGTAGTTCGGGGATCGCCTCAGTCGGCAGCGAAAACCCGGCGGCGGCGGCATGCCCGCCATAGCGATGAAACAGCCCATCGTGAATATGTTGCAGGGCATTGACCATATTGAACTGGGGGATGCTGCGTGCTGACCCATGGGCGTGGTTGCCACGAATCGAACACACCAATGCCGGGCGGTGATATTGCTCAACCACTTTGGAAGCGGCAATTCCCACCACGCCCTGGTGCCATCCAGCCTGATGTTCGCCAGCCAGGACAAAAACCAGATCATTCGGATCCTGATTTCCAATTTCCTGGTGCAGCATATCAACCAGATTTCGCTGGATGTCCTGACGTTCGCTGTTCCAGGTATCAATTTGAGCTGCCCGGCGTTTGGCTTGATCCAGCGATTTAGAGTCAAAGAGATCAACGACACTTAAGGTTGAGCCATCAATCCGGCCTGCGGCATTGATTCGGGGTCCAAGCCGGAACCCCAGGTCCGAAGCTGCAATCCGTTTTCCAGTGAGGCCCGCTACTTCCAGTAATGCCGTCAGTCCCGGATTACTTGATCCAGTACTTAAGCCTTTCAGGCCATTGGCCACAATCGCGCGATTTGAAGGACTGGAAAGCGGTACCAGATCCGCAACTGTTCCAATGGCCACCAGTTTGGTCAACGATTCGACAATTCGATCACGTTTGGGGTGATCGGCCAGGAGTGCCCGCCCAAATTGTAGGCTTAATCCACAGGCAGCCAGATCCTTTTCGGGGTACTCGCAGCCAGATTGCTTAGGGCAGACAATAATGGCATCTGGCGGAACGGAGCTTCCGAGCACCGTGTGGTGGTCAAGGCAAATACCGGTTATGCCTCGTTCACGAACCATGGCCCATTCTTTATAGGCGGTAATTCCAATATCAACTGAAATCAGGACCCGGACATCATCTATTGCGGCGCGCTCGACAATTCCGGCATTGAGGCCATATCCATCGCGTTCGCGGTCAGGCACGTGAAACGACAAAAATTCATCGGCGGCGGGCGACAAAATCCGAAAGACATTCAGCAAGGTGATTAACCCAGTGGTTCCGTCACAGTCATAATCACCAACAATGCGAACTTTTTCCCGGCGTGCCAGGGCACCACTGACAACCTGCACGGCTTCCTGGAGGTTTCTCATCCCATGTGGGTCGGGAATATCCGCCAGACTTGGGTTGAGAAAACGTTCAGCCTCAGCCAGTGTGGAAATTCCGCGGCTCACCAGACATTGGGCAAGTAATGGTGGGATGGAGAGTTCCTGGATCAGTAAACGGATTGTGGCCTGGTCTCCCTCAAGCAGTTTCCAGGACGAATTGGTGAGGGATAATGAAGAGTCAGGTGATGAACGCTTTAAACCCAGCTTGGTATCAAACATCATGAGAAAACAACAACTGTAATCCGGGCAATACACACTTCACTGGGAATGTCGTGCCAGCAAAAAACCAGTTAGTGGTGTGCCTGGCATCCATTCCCAGAGATTTGGTGAAAGAGTGGTGGACCTTTGGGAGAGATCAGAATTTAGTGATGCTGATATCGCTTGGATCTTCGTCCGGTTTGCTCAGCAAGAAAATCAGAAACGAGATCATTGCAACCACAAACAACGCCACTGAAACCCAAAAATGCAGGTTGGCTTCCTTGTTATCTCGATACCCAAAATACTGCCACGAACCAAGCAAGGCAAAAATGATAAAGGCAATCAGGAAAATGGGACGAATGTTGGGCGGAATACGCATAGTGGCCTCCTCCGAAGCCTGGAATGAGGAGATCGCAGGCTTCACATAAAAGTGTGTGATTTAAATGTTTTGGGTGATTGACAACTACTGTGCTGACTGTGGATTCCTTGTTCCCTGAGAGATACCACAGAGCACCACAAAAGAAAATGCCCTTTATGAACCTCCCTCGACTTTTTCTCTGAAAAATCAATATTCCCAGAGGAGACACCCGGTTCGTTTTTACCCACTCACCCCAGGATTTAAAAAAGCCTGGCAAAAAAGCCTTGCAATGATCAATTTTTCTGCTAGTATGCACACTTTTCCGAGAGCACCCCTACTTCAACTGCGCTGCAGTGCTCATACAGCTTTAAAACGATATGCCGGTGTAGCTCAGTTGGTAGAGCAACTGACTTGTAATCAGTAGGTCGGGGGTTCAAGTCCCTTCACCGGCTTCATCGAGATTCATCTGATGATATGGGCTATTTCGGGAAATATTGTGATTAAAGACCGTCACGTCACCTTTGAGGGTTGAGTTTGTGCGTGTTCTTTGAGAACTGATGTGCAGGGGTGGTCGAGTGGTTAATGGCACCGGGCTGTAAACCCGGCAGGCTGACGCCTTACGTAGGTTCGAATCCTACCCCCTGCACCACACCGAAATCATTGCCTCAAGTTTTTTGGACTCACGTTTGAAAATTTTGAGGATTGTGTTTCTCCGAGCGGGAGTAACTCAGTGGTAGAGTCACGGCCTTCCAAGCCGTTGGTCGCGGGTTCGAATCCCGTCTCCCGCTCCAGCCTGTTTCCCAGGCTTCCCAAAGCGGCATTCAACACATGCTGCTGGTCGAAGTGAATACCGCTCAGGAAACACCTTCTGGGAAAAACTTCGGCTGCAAGTTCAATAACTTAATATCAATCCATGCCCACATAGCTCAGTGGTAGAGCGCCACCTTGGTAAGGTGGAGGTCACCGGTTCAAGCCCGGTTGTGGGCTTTATGCTTGGTTAAGCGAGGACGAAAAACCATCCATGGCAAAAGAGAAATTTGATCGCAGTAAGCCACATATCAATGTGGGAACAATTGGACACGTGGACCACGGAAAAACAACGTTGACGGCGGCGATCACGACCGTGTTGGCCAAGAGCAACACCAAGATCCAGGTGAAATCA